>DASVBA010000572.1:0-16209 GCA_036376095.1 Chryseolinea sp. | reverse complement strand
AAATTAGGCATTTCCGAAGAATAAAGTGCGTCTTTTTCCGGATTGCAGTGCTATTCTTCCATCATGTCTTTTAATTCGATCTCAAGTGCCCTGGTGCTGATAAAGATCTCATTTAAGGAAAGTGCAAGCGACAACAACAGTGAAAGCAGGCTTGCCCCGAAGATGGCAAACGCCCAGCGTTCATAAGCAAAATAAAAGGAGAGCATGCTGAGAACGCAGAAGAAGAAGCTAATGATTCCCATCGCCTGCATTTGTTTCACCAACACCAATCTACGTTTCAGGTTAGTGATCTGTGCTTTTATGATCTCGCGGTCTTCGTGTATCTGTTTGTATTTCGCATGAAGGTTGCGGATCAAGGTTGCGAGTGCAAGAAAGCGGTTGGTGTAGGCCAACATCAATAGAGTGATAGCGGGAAATAGTAAGGCCGGAGTGTTGATTGAGATCTGTTGCATGCGAATAAATTTAGTGCACCCGCTGTAACTTCCGTAACGATTTAGCGAATAAGGAGACAACACTGACGGAAACCAATGTCATACATCCGCCAAAGACCACGGATGGGACAACCCCGAGTAGTCTTGCGGCCACGCCCGACTCGAACATACCTATTTCGTTGGAGGATCCTATGAAAATATGATTGACCGCGGAAACCCTGCCTTTCATGTTTTCGGGCGTCAATGTTTGCAAAAGCATTCCACGAACAATGACGCTGACGCAGTCGAACACGCCGCTCATCATGAGCAAGAACAATGAGACCCAAAAGTTGGTGGAAAGACCGAAAAGTATCATCGACACGCCGAATCCGGCAACGCAATACAGCAAGATCTTGCCGGTGTTCTTTTTTATGGGGTGATGGGTGATATAAAACGCCATCAGCAGCGCTCCGACCGAGGGAGCGGCGCGAAGAATTCCCAATCCTTCCGGTCCGACAAACAGGATCTCTTTTGCAAAAATTGGCAGCAAAGCAACCGCGCCTCCGAACAATACAGCAAAAAGATCCAGAGAAATAGCGCCGAGAATAATTTGATGATTAAAAACAAATCGAAGGCCGGCACTTATCTTTTCAATTATGCCTTGTTCCTGACTTTCAGGAGGCAGAGGTTTACTCTGAACATTTAACGCCAGAAGAAATCCCATAAACATCAAAACCACATCAGTGGCGTACGAAGCTTTGATGCCAAAAAAGCCATAGATAAACCCTCCAATGGCGGGGCCTCCAATTGCGGCAGTCTCCCACAATGTGCTGTTCCACGTAATCGCATTGCTATAGAGTTCCCGTGGCACAAGCTGGGGCATAAAAGCGAATAACGCCGGAGTCATGAAGCCGCGGGCAATACCACTTACAAAGATGACGCTGTAGATTGACACCACGCCATAGCTCAATAAAAAGCTGCCTGCATCGAGCGTAAAAAAAAATAAAGCAATGGAGCAGATCAGTAATGTAATCAAACATACGATGATGATCTTCTTGCGTTCAACCATGTCGGCGATGTGACCGGCATAAAGAGAAACACCAATAGAAGGAATGGCTTCAGCGAGACCTATCAACCCTAAGGACAATGGGTCGTGTGTCAACTCGTAAACTTGCCAGGCAACAACAACAGATTGTATCTGTATTGCCAACGTAATACAGAAGCGTGCAGATACAAATAAGCGAAAGTCAGGAAGTTTAAGCGCCGCGTATGGCCCCGTCGGTATGTTCATTTCAAGATCTGTTCTACGGCATTGATCGCCGTTTTTCTGCGTTGTTCTTTTTCGCCTTTTATTTCAACAAAAGGAACAGGCTGATTCTTCATTTCATTCAAGTAAGCTTCGTATAATTCGTAGCGCTTATCAGGATGTTCACGCTGTGGATCTTCTTCCCAGGGCACATCTATGAACGTCAACAGATAGAGGTCGTATTTTCGGGTTGCTATTTGCCGGAGTATGTCTTCGTTACAGTTGCCGAACTTAAACAGGCTCCAGACTTTGATGACATAAAGATTAGTATCGCAGATCAACACCGAATTGCTGGTACCCCGCGCCCATTCGTCTTCGATCCGTGTTTGTCCGTGCGCGATCGTCAAAAGATCGTGTTGGGCATACGGCCGAACCAGGTTATCAATGTACGCCCGGGCATACTCGGGTACCCAATCGGTCTTAAAATGGCTGGCAAGGAATTGCGATAAGTCGGATTTCCCGGTGCATTCCGGGCCAATCACCACGACTTTTTTAACCCTTGGCGGAGGAATTGAATTCATAGGCCGAAAATCGGTTATATTTCTCTAAAATTCGAACGATACTTGACTTTCTAAATCATTGATATTGTGAAGCGTAGAAAGGTTATTAAGCACATTGGACTGAGTTTGTCAGCGGGTCTGGTGTTGCCAGGCTGGTTGAGTTCCTGTAGCGAGGACGATCCACAGCCGGCCCCAGCATATGATGGAACAGTTGTAATTGTGGGTGCCGGGGCAGCCGGTCTTTTCGCGGCAGACATTTTGAAAGCGCAGGGTATAAAGGTTGTTCTATTTGAGGCATCGGACCGGGTCGGCGGACGGGTAAGAACATTAAAGTCCAGTGACAGCGAGACGGCATCATTGCTGTTTAATTCTCAAAGTGAGTTAAGCAGTGACTTCCCTAACGAATTGGGAGCAACCTATATTAATGGATCTGATTCTGCGTGGGGAAAAATTGTTGAACAGATGAAGATCGCGACCGTAAATCTTTCGACGTCAACGACTGATAACTATTTTCTTGATAATGCTTTTGTTGACGGAGCAACAGCACAATCTGATCCGGACTTTATTAGTGCTAAAAACTTCTTGAACAATCTGGCAAGTAACGGCGGGACTGGCTCCGTTCAACAGGCAATTACTTCAGCCGGAATAAGTTCAAGAATGTTTGCAATTCTAAACTCATGGATCGGTAATAAGTTTTGCACGACTAACGACCGGATTGGCATGAAAGCGTTATCGGAGGGAATGGCATTGCTTCAGCGAAACAACGAACTGCTCACACTTGCTGACAACCCTATGCAAGATGCGTTGCTGTCACGTTACAGCGGCGTTATGGCTGATGTTCAAACCAATTCCGAAGTAAAAGAAATTAACCACAGCGGCGACAAAGTGTTAGTAAGCGGGCAACGAACCGGATCAGGTGAATCATTTTCGATTGAGGCCGATCGGGTTATTGTTGCCGTTCCGGTGTCCGTCCTGAAAAGCGGAAGCATCACTTTTACCCCGGGGCTTCCCTCGGCAAAAACATCTGCACTATCAAAAATGGAAATGGATGCTGCTATGAGGGTGCTATTGGATTTTAAGGCAAACTTCTGGGGCGAGACTTCGGGCTTCCTGTATGGTGGCGTTGATGGCCCCGAATATTTTAACAGTGGGGCAGGACGCAGCGAATTGTACAGAACATTAAGTGTAACTGTCGGTGGAGCCAAAGCCGCAGAGCTATCTGCACTTGGCAAAGGGTCGATTCCCGTATTGCTTGATGAACTTGATTCAATCTTCTCCGGAAAGGCAACGCTCAATGTCCGCAAGGATACGAACGATAATACAATCGCGATTATCCAGGATTGGTCGCTTGAGCCATTTATCAAAGGTGGTACCGCGTATTTAAAAGCGGGCGGCACAAATCAGGATCGTGTGAATCTTGCGCTGCCCATTAATGACAAGCTGTTTTTTGCAGGTGAAGCGACGGATGTCAATGGAGAGTCCGGCACTATCAATGGTGCGCTGTTGTCGGGAGAACGCGCGGCGAAAGAAGTATTAGCTACTATCGGTGAGTAGTCAAACGGCAGTCAATTCTTTGACAAGAATCCCACATCCGACGACAAGAATAAACCAGCCGAAGATTTTCTTCAACTGGACAGAGGATATCCTGTGCGTAAGCTGATTTCCAACGATGATTCCGAATATCGCGAGTAATGTAATGATCAACAGGAACGTCCAATCCATTGCATAATTCATCAGATCTCCCAGGAATCCGGTTAACGAGCTTATCGCGATAATAAAAAGCGATGTGCCGACCGCAGTCTTGAAGGTAAGTCCTGTTAAGAGCACCAATGCGGGAACGATAAGAAATCCCCCTCCGGCACCCACCAGTCCTGTTAGAAATCCTATCAGCATCCCTTGTACGATCAGCAACACGGGCATGTATCTTTCGTCCTCATTGTTGTAATCGTGTGCGCCTCTGATCATCGAAATGGAGGCCATCACCATAAGAACGGCAAACAAGCCCAGAATAAGGAGTCGCTTCGAGATCATGAAGAGATCAGTTTGCCACACGATTTCTGGTATCGAAGGAATAACCCATTTCCGGGTTGCGAATATGCTAACCACGGATGGAATCCCGAACAATAAGCCTGTTCTGAAATTCACGGTATGCTCTCTATACTTTGAAAGTGCTCCAACGAGGCTTGTGGTACCAACAATGAACAGGGAGTACGCAGAAGCAAGGACTACATCGATATTAAAAAGATAGACCAGTATTGGTATTGAGAGAATAGAACCCCCGCCACCCAGTAGTCCCAGGATAAGGCCAATAAATACTGATGCAACATATCCCACTAATTCCATGGAGATGGTAAGAATCGCTCGGTCTTGCGTATCAAGCTAATACAAGAATACAAGGAAATATTTTTACTCTAAAAAGAATTGCGTGCGAATGAAAATCAGGCGAAGCGTGCCCTAGAAGGATCAGGAATCAAATGAAACAATCACAACCGATTGAACTCCACGATAAAAACGTCGGGGAACTTCTTTTTTACCTCCTCACGAAAGACTTCCGCCTTGGGTCGTGATGGAAAATGGCCAAGGATAAGACCGTAATACTTTATACCGTTTACGATCTTGACCTGTACCGTTACTTCCTTCTTATAGGAGTTTTTGAGGTTGTCAGCAAGACGCATAAGATTAACCAGTTCCTGATATGTCCCGATCTGGACACCGAATCCTTTTGGCTTCAAACGGGTGATTTCAAATTCATAGAACTCTTTTTCGTCAACGGTCACCTGGTCGATGGTCCTTCCCATGTCCTTCGTTTTGCCATCTCCAGGGTCGACCACTTCAAGTTTCACATCGGCGAGCCCATTGTTCAAAAAACCGAGTTCTTCTGCTGCAGCCTTCGAGAGATCGATGATCCGACCCTCCACATAAGGGCCCCGGTCATTGATGGTTACTTCAACTGACTTATCGTTTGCTATATTGGTCACTCGCACCTTAGTTCCAAACGGAAGAGTTTTATGTGCGCCCGTAAATTTGTTGTGCCTGTATTTTTCGCCGCTGGCGGTTTGGATTCCCTCGAACTTGTCGGCGTAAAACGATGCCTTCCCGGTCTGTACCTGGGCAACGGAAATCGCAAAGAATGAAAGACAGACTAGAGTAAAAAGTAATCTTTTCAATTTCATAAGGTTGATTTAGCGATCAAAAATAAGGTTGTCGCGTGAATTTCAGCATAAAATTGTGCTACATAAAGCCGTGCAAAAGAAATAATGATCATGAAAACACATCATTAGTGAATTATCCAATTTAAGTATACCTTTGCCCGGCAAATAATGAATCGTAAATTATTTGCCATGCCACTCGATACTTCCAAATTCCTTTTCGAAGCGCTCACGTACGATGATGTGCTTTTGGTTCCTGCGTATTCAGAAGTCCTCCCTCGTGAGACTGACACTTCCAGCATACTAACGTCTAATATCAAGCTAAACATTCCACTCGTGTCTGCCGCGATGGACACGGTTACAGAAGCAGAGCTTGCGATTAGCGTTGCTATGGAAGGCGGCCTCGGATTTATTCACAAGAACATGAAAGTGGAGCTTCAGGCCGAACAAGTCCGGAAGGTGAAGAGGTCCCAAAGCGGTTTGATCCTGGATCCGATAACGTTGAACATTCATTCAACCGTCCGTGAAGCTGAGAACATCATGCGAGAGTTTAAGATCGGCGGGATTCCTATCGTCGATGATGGCAAGCTTGTGGGCATCATTACCAATCGCGACCTGCGTTTTCAAAAAGACATGAGTGCTCCAGTCTCCAATATCATGACGCGTGAAAGCCTGATTACCGCGGCCGAGGGAGTAACACTTGACCAGGCAGAGGAAACGTTAAAAAAATACAAGATCGAAAAGCTTCCAATAGTTAATAAGAAGGGAAAGCTTACAGGATTGATTACGTTCAAAGACATTCAAAAAAGAAAGAACAAACCTACAGCATGCCAGGACAGTTTTGGAAGGTTGCGTGTAGGTGCAGCGGTTGGTGTAACCCCTGATATACTTGAGCGAATTGCGGCCCTAAAAGCTGCAGGTGTTGATGTGATAAGTATCGACACAGCGCATGGCCATTCAAAAGGTGTGATCGATGCAGCGAAGCGTGTTAAAAAGAAATATCCTGAGCTGGATCTGATCGTTGGGAATATTGCAACTGGCGAAGCTGCGAAAGCACTGGCTGCTGCCGGAGCGGACGCAGTAAAAGTTGGGGTGGGACCGGGAAGCATTTGCACTACCCGGATCGTTGCCGGTGTTGGACTTCCGCAACTATCGGCTGTATATGAGTCAGCTAAAGCGTTGAAAGGCTCAGGAGTTTGTGTTATCGCTGACGGGGGTATTCGTTTCTCCGGTGATATTGTGAAAGCCATTGCGGCAGGCGCGGATAGTGTCATGATAGGTTCATTGCTTGCAGGTACAGAAGAAGCTCCCGGTGAGGTGATCATCTACGAAGGAAGAAAATTCAAATCATACCGTGGAATGGGTTCCCTTGAAGCGATGGAGGATGGTTCTAAAGACCGGTACTTCCAGGATGTTGAAGACGATGTAAAGAAGCTGGTACCGGAAGGAATATCTGGGAGGGTACCGTTCAAAGGGTTGGTTTCAGAAGTTCTTTATCAGTTAACTGGAGGACTTAAAGCTGGAATGGGATACTGTGGCGCAAAGAATATCGAGAAGCTTAAACAGGCAAAATTTGTAAAGATAACCGCGGCGGGTGTTGCAGAGAGTCATCCTCACGACGTGACGATCACCCGAGAAGCGCCGAATTATAGCCGAAAATAGAAGGTTAATTAAAAGAAATTTCGTAATCTCATACTGAGAAAGGCCCACTCTCAATCTCAACCAGAGAAAATGAAATTTTTTAAGATCGTCCTCGGACTGATCAGCTGCATTTTTTCAACGGCGCTAAACGCGCAAACAACTGCTACTACATCACCTGGTATTTGGACGGATGCATCGGTTTGGTCGGCTGGAATTCCTGGAACGGGAACGATCACAGCCAACGTTAACCATTCATTAGAAATCAATTCGGATATTTCTATTGGTACTACGGGCACGGGTGTTTATAATATCTCCGGGAGCATGACCGATTTTCCGGGGGGAACCGAGTATGCCCTTTTTGTTGGAGGTAACGGTACGTTAGATGTACAGAGCGGAACGACCTTCTTTGGAGGAGTTGCAGCCGCCATGACCAGCAATGGAGCGAGGATAACTGTAAGAAGTGGGGCGACTTTGATCTTAACCGGGCCCGCGGGTACGTCTTTTGCGAATGGCACCGTTGTGTTGATTGAGGCAGGAGGTACACTGATAGTGAATGGTGACTTCACCAATAACATTACCGGCGACCAGGGTTCGTTTACAGTGGAAGGAACTGTTCAAATCAATGGTAAGTATAGTTCGAATGGAGACGTTGATGTGCTAGGTAATGGCCAGTTTTTTACCACGGGAGAGATAGAGACTATAGGTAATTCCGGAACGGTGTTTGGATCATCAAACAATTGTGGGGGACCGTGTTCGGGACAAAACCTATGCTTTCCGGAAAATAGTCCCAACAACCTAAGTTCGTCAAATCAATACCTTTGCTCTGGTGATAGCGCTGTACCCTTGGTTGGGGCCGCGATAGCCGGTGCGACCTATCAATGGCAAAGTAGCATCACTTCGGCAATTAGTGGTTTCCAGGACATTACAGGCGCAACTGGCAAAGATTATAATCCCGGCACTCCTTCGCAAACCACCTGGTACCGAAGAAGGGCTACATCGGGGAGCTGCTCTGGAGCGTCGAGTGCTTTGGTGATAGCGATTATACCTGCGTTTAGTTGGATGGGAAACTTTGGTACTGACTGGCATGACGGAAATAACTGGTGTGGGGGTCTGGTGCCAACAAGTGCTGATGACGTCGTGCTGGTTGAGGGTTTGGTTTTTTACCCCACGGTGGGCGCAACGGCAGAATGTGCAAACCTGACGATAAGCAGCGGCGCAACGCTTGCGGTAAACGCATCACAGCAAATTAACGTAAACGGAAATCTGACTAATAACGGTCTCGCTACCATAAACGGCACTATTAATTTTAACGGAGCCTCGGCGCAAACCATTGGAGGCACCGGATTTGCCACGTACGACGGAGTTATCGTAAATAACACGTCGGGAGCCACGCCGGCGTTGACAATTCCGTCCAACGGATTGAGCATAACTACACAGTTAACACTTGCTGCTGGAAAAGTAAATTTATCAAATGCCAATCTGACCATCGGCAGCAGTGCCGGTGGAATTCTCGACCACACGGGCGGATGGATTTATAACGGAAGCATTACACGCTGGCTGACCGGGGCACTGAACGAAGGCAACGACAATGGACTGTTTCCGTTGGGAAGTTCAACCGACTATCGCCCCATGTCTTTTGGGAACACCAACATTTCAACGGTTGGAACCATTCGTGTGAGCCATACCGCTGTAACCGGGTCGAGCAGTGTAGTGTTTGATGATAACGGCGTACCGGTCCAGGTGAGATCCAATTCGTTCTGGACGGTCGCAGCCGGGAATGGGCTGAACGCGGGAACAAATAACTTTTCGATACGAACCGAAGGTACGGGATTTGGAACTGTTAGTGATGTAAATCACCTGAGATTAACCCAGGTTGGCACCGCTGCTTTTGGAATCCCTGGTGCCAACGCAGGGTCGCTTACAAACCCACAAGTGAACCGAACAGCTATACCTCTCGCAAATCTCAACAACGATTTCTATTGGGGATCCATCGACGCGACAAGTTCGCCGTTGCCCGTCGAGCTAATAAGTTTTACTGCAGCTCTCAAGTTTGACATTGTAGAGCTTAAATGGTCCACCGCTTCAGAGTTTAACAACGACCATTTCACCATCGAACGATCTGTCAACCTTGAGGATTTCGAAGTGGTCGCTACGATTCGTGGTAATGGAACCACCAAAATAATCCATCATTACAATACCTTAGATCCTAATCCCGCCTACGGCCGATCGTACTATCGCTTAAAGCAAACAGACTTTGATGGAAAATCTGCCTACTCTGACGTGAAGGTAATTGATTACGAAGGTCCGAAGTTTGCCGCACTCAAGGCATATCCAAATCCATTGTCAGGAACAAAGCTCACGATTGTTATATCAGGACTTAAGGATCAGGCCACTGTTCCTGTAGTAATCTACAATGTTCAAGGACAACTGGTTTTTGAACAAACCTTTTCAGTTGATACTCCGGGAACCTTCAAACAAGAAATCGAGCTGCCTGACCGCCTAACCTCCGGGTTGTACATCATTAAAGCCGGGCCAACGCTACAGCTGATGCAAAAGTTGGTCGTAGATTGAACCTTCTTCAATGACACGGATGGGCTAAAAACAGGGGGAACAACTAACTTCATTCCTGAAGTGCGGTGTGGAGCAACATGTTTATCTTAGTCCTCTATTTCCTTTACAATTTTTAATGCCGTTCATACTTTTTGCGTTAGCCTTGATGGTATTTTCATCGATCGTGGTAGCTCAATGCCCTTTCTGGCCACTGGAGGAACATTTAGTGGGCCATGCACTATTGCAGTTGGTAACAACATCCAGATTACCGGTGCCGTGGTCTGGAGTAGCGGTTCCCTTTCAATTACCGGCGATGACGGCGACATATTTGTCAGTTCAGGCGGTTCACTGACAATAAACCGGAGACTTTTGTCTTTGTCTAGGAGATGCTGTTGGCCCTTGCGATGCAAGTGGTCCCCTTCCCGTAGAACTTGTTTCATTTTCGGCAATTGTTACGAATCATGTAATTGAGCTGCGCTGGTCTACTGCGTCAGAGTTGAACAACGACTTCTTTACAGTGGAAAAAGCTGCAAGCATTGAGCAATTTCACAAAGTTGGAGAAAACGTACCCGGCAAAGGCACTGTTAACTTAAAAACGGACTATGTTGCCAGGGATGAAAACCCTTATTACGGTAGAAGTTATTATAGGTTGAAACAAACCGATTACGACGGCGCCTACACGTATTCAAATGTCGTCGCGGTTGACTATGAGGGCCCACAATTCCCCGTGTTCACCTTGTATCCAAATCCTTCGGATGGCAGTTACGTCGACGTTGAATTTAAAGGTCTAAAAGGGATGACTTATGTCCCGGTTCAAATCTATAATATGCAAGGGCAAAAAATACTTGACGAAACGTTTGAAGTTACAACACCCGGAGCGCTTAAGCGCAGGCTCGAGTTCGAAGGTAGATTGGGGGTTGGATTGTATATCATTAAGGCAGGACCGACTCTTAATTGGACAGGGAAAGTAGTTGTCGAATAAAGGAAGCCTCCCGCATCGAAGCCGAAGAATCACAGTTGGGATACTTTCTCACTTTATTCCTATAATTGTAGGCCAATCTCAGGATTGGCTTTTTTAGTCTAAAACGGGGCATTTCGTGCGAACTAAAGCAATCACCAGGCTTCTTTTTTCGGTGGGTGTGATCACCTGGCTGGCGCTGGTATTGACTGATCTTTCCATACAGGTAAGCTCCGCCAATAATATCAAACCGGAGGTCCCTGTTTGGTTGCCGGGAGTCATCCTCAACCTCTTTATCCTGGCGCTCTTTTATTACTACAAGCTGAAGATCGAGCGCGATGAGGTCCTGAATTTCGTTGACCTGCTCTGGAGGGTCTTTGCTACCGGTCTGATTGCCACCGTCACCTCGCTTGCGATCAGATTGATCGAGTTCCTGCTCAATGACACGAAGCTGACAACCCACATCATCTTTATGGACCTGATCTACCTGATCAACCTTGGATTGATGATCGGGTTCCTCATGATGGCTTTCAGCGCCTGGAAAAGGCTAATCCTCTACCAAAAATCAAAGTGGCTGCTTCGCCTGTGGGCCTTCTTTGAATATGGATTACTGATAACCCTCGTGTACAACAGCTTCCGGATTCCACTAGTGGAGTGGTTGTACGGAACGCTACTTGGCATTTTTGTCGTAGTAGGCTTGGTGTTGTCCGGTAACATGAAGTGGGTTGCATTCCTGAACTTCAGACAGAAATGGACCAGTCTGTTACTCCTCTTACTTACCGTCTTCTATCTTCTTTATATTTTCTATACCAACCGGGCGTTGCTTGAAGGAATTCGAAATGTTTCACCCTATTTTACTGATTACCGTTATCATATTTTTGTTTTATCTCTGATCGTATTCGTTACTGTATACAGCATCTTTTCGTTCCTTGTTATTTTGTTCAACCTGCCAACGACCTCGGTATTCGAACAAAAGTTGGAAGAGGTTGTTAATTTCCAGCGAATAAGTCAGTCGATACAAACAGAACAGAGCGAAGAGAGTGTATACAACATACTCCTGGAAACTTCGGTGAGTTCCGTATTTGCTGATGCTGCGTGGCTCGAGATCAACAGCAATTCGCGGGAGCAGAAGCTGTTCACTTATAAAATTACGGACAAGGAGTCGCATGATATTATCAATCATTTGCACTCCCACAACATTAAAGGCGTGTTCGATCAGGGTAGTGAGAAGACAAAGAACTTGTCCAAGCATCTCGCGTCGCTTAAGGGGTCGCGTTTTCGTTCTATTCTCGCGTTTCCCATTTATGTAAAAGGTGATAACATTGGTACACTGGCTTTGCTGAAGGAGTTGCCGGATGGCTTCAACAAAGAGATGACGAAGATCGTTTCGACGTTTTCGAATCAGGCTGGGATCTCTATTGAGAATTTCAGGCTCATGGAAGAAGCCCTACAGAACGAGCGTTATAAGGAAGAGCTGAAGATCGCCAAGATGGTGCAGAAGAGCTTATTGCCGACGCTCCTCGAACAAGACAAAGATTTTGAAATTGCTGCGTTTTCAGAATCAGCCGATGAAGTGGGAGGTGATTATTATGATACATTGCGGGTAAATGAAGACCTTATTTCAATAATCATAGCTGACGTTTCAGGAAAAGGAACGACGGCAGCATTTCACATGTCGCAGATGAAAGGGATTTTCCACAGTCTTGCCCAAAATGACGTTGATCCGGATGACTTCATGATTCAGGCAAATCAAGCGCTGGTATACTGTCTGGAAAGGGGTTCGTTTATTTCAGCGACGTATTTCAGCATAAATACAAAGACAAAAAAGATTCGCTATGCCCGGGCAGGACATTGTCCGGTATTATACTACCATGCAAGTAAACAACACGCTGAATACTTTAAAGACAAAGGGGTGGCGTTGGGTATGGTTCGAAACAAGAGCTATTCCAATTTTATTCAGTCGTACGAATTCGAATACAAATGTGGTGACTTGATGGTATTATACACCGATGGAATTACTGAGGCGAAAGACAACAAGGGTGAAGAATTCGGATATGACCGGCTATTGACGACGGTGTGCGAGGTTCATTCTTTGTCGTCGAAAGAAATCCAGGATCACATGATAAAAAGACTGTATGAGTTTTCGGGAACAGACAATATTGATGATGATTACACGACCATGGTGGTCAAGTTTAACTGAGAAAAATGCAGGATTTCCGACGCCCGGTCTGGTCTTGCTGCACGAACATAAATGTATAAATAACGTTAATAACTTATGATCCACATCAAAAGACTGCAGGAAGATGGAGCAGACATTATCGCGCTAATCGGCGAAATTGACGCCAGCTCCTCCATTGAGCTTGACCTGGCAATTGCTAAAAGTGTGGGAGAGGGATTTAAAAAGATCCTCGTTGACTGCAGCGCTCTGGAATACATTTCATCGGCGGGCCTAGGCGTATTCATGTCCTACATCGAGGAATTCAAGGACCGCCACATCAGGATGGTTTTATTCGGGATGAGTGATAGGGTTGCAAACACATTCAGCATACTCGGCCTTAATGAGTTGCTGCAAATAGGAAAAGATAAAGTTCAAGCAAAGCAGATTGTCAATGAACTATAAGTTTAAAGTTGGTTGTAGCATAGAAAACTTAAAGGACGTCCGTGATTTTATCCGGACTTCTCTGAAGAATCATGGCATTTCTGATTTAGAAATAAGTGAGATCGTGCTCGCTTTAGATGAAATGTGTTCCAACCTGATGATTCACGCGCACCATTGTAACCCGGATGATCTGTTTGAGCTTCACATCCACGTAGAAAAGAATAATCCGCTCGTCTTTGAGCTGATCGATGATGGTACCGTGTTTGATATTAATGAATTCACAACTCCCGCTTTGGATAGCATTGTCCATGAGAAACGCAAAGGAGGCCTCGGCATACGACTGGTCAAATCGATCATGGACAAAATAGAATATCAAAAAACCGAAGGGAAGAATATTTGCCGGTTGGTTAAGAACGTTCACTTTAAATAATCTTTCAACCCATGTTGAAGCGTGCTGCCCTTCTGCTCGTCTGCAGTGGAATAACTATTTTGGCCTTTGCTCAGTCGGCGACAACCCGGCAAAAAAAAGAAAAACCTTCGATCGTTTTTTCGGTTGCCGGAGACGTTGTCACGGCAGACGAGTTCATCTACCTCTATAACAAAAATCACCAGAATAAAGAGCAGGATTTCACTGACGAGAAAATCCAGGAGTACCTGAGGTTGTTCATAAACTTCAAGCTGAAAGTTCACGAAGCGAAGCAACGAGGCATGGATACCACGGCTGCGTTCATAAAAGAATACAACTCTTATCGCGATGAGCTGCGCAAACCTTATCTGCCCGACGCAAAACTTACCGATAGCCTGATGCGACTGACCTACGAACGATTGAAGGAAGAAGTTAAAGCATCACATATTCTTGTGAAATTAAAACCTGAAGCGACACCTGCGGATACGCTGAAGGCCTACGAAAAAATCATAGACATACGCAATAAGGTTCTTCAGGGTGAAGATTTTGCCAAAGCAGCAACAACCTATTCGGACGATGAGTCTGCAAAAATAAATCAGGGCAACCTTGGCTACTTCACGTCTCTGCAGATGGTTTACCCGTTTGAAACGGCAGCTTATTCGACCCCCGTCGGTCAGGTTAGTCTACCGGTGAAGACACGGTATGGCTACCATATTCTGAAAGTCTTCGACCGGCGGCCCGCAAGAGGCGAAGTTGAAGTGGCGCATATCATGGTCCGCACCGGAGACCAAAAAGACCCCGAAAAGGCGAAGAACACAATCTTTGCGGTTTATGAACAACTTCAGGCAGGAGTAAAGTGGGAGGACTTGTGTAAGGAATATTCCGAAGACCCCGCTACCAAAGATAGTGGAGGAAAGCTGCGGCCTTTCGGCACCGGGGGAATGGCGAGCGTGCCTGAGTTCGAAAGAATGGCATTTCAGCTGGAAAAGCCCGGCGACCTATCAGATCCATTCCAGACTCAATACGGATGGCACATTATCCGGCTGGAGAAAAAAATCCCTTTACAAAGCTTCGAGGTTATGCAGGTATCGCTAAAGAGTCGCGTTACACGTGATGAACGGACAGAGCTTTCGAAGCATGCACTTCAAGCCAAATTGCGCAAGGAGTACCAGTACTCCGAAAATGCCGATACAAAGAACGCTGTTCTGGCGCTGGCAGATTCAAGCCTTCAACGTGGGTCGTGGAAGCCCCCTGTTTTTCCCAATGCCGACAAGCAGGTACTGTTCAGCGTAAATGGCACTGGCTACACTGTGAATGAATTCTTCCAATATGTGCAGAAGCATCAAAAGGCGAATGCACAGCCGCCTACAAAGATTTTAGAACAACTATACAACAATTACTCCGATGCAGTCATCTTTCAAAGAGTGGAGGAACAGATCATACGCACCAACCCAACCTATCGCTATCTTCTGAAAGAGTACTACGAGGGTATCCTGCTCTTTGAGATCATGGAAAAGGAGGTCTGGAATAAGGCCGCAGAAGACTCGCTGGGTCAGCACTCGTATTATGAAAACCACACTTCCGATTATCAGGCTGGAGAGCGTGCAAAAGCCATTATTTATTCGTCAAGTTCCAAGGAAATCGTCGATCAGCTTAAGGGCATGGTGGCGGCCGGGGAAGGCCAAAAAGCAGATGATTTCGTGGCCACGAAGAAGGTAAAGGTGGAGTCTGGCTACTTTAAGAAGGCAGATAAGGCCGTTCTTCAAAAGGTAGCCTGGGAGAAGGGCCTTTATTCCGTGGAAAACAACGGAATGTATTACCTTGCGTGGCTAAAAGATATACTGCCGCCTGGTCCGATGTCGTTTGAGGAAGCAAGGCCAGCCATTATATCCGATTATCAGGCTTATTTAGAGAAAGTGTGGCTGGAACAGCTCAAAAAGCGGTATACCGTAAAGGTGAATGAAAAGGGGAAACAGTACATTTTACAGCAGCTGCGGTCAAAATAATGTAGTCAAGGGCATTCGGCCCGTTTTTGTCCTGATGGTGGTATTTCTGTCTGCGTGTGATCTGATCAAGATGAAGGTAAATAATGCGGAGGGCGACGCCGACCGTCCCGCCGCCGCGCGCGCAAATGGCAGCTTTCTTTACAAAGATGAGTTGGTGGGGATCGTAGCGCCAGGAACACCTCCACAGGACAGCGCGAGGTTGGTGGAGGCTTATATCGATAGCTGGATAAGAAAACAACTTTTGATCCAGGAAGCATCCAGAAAGATCGATATCAATGAAGCCCAGGTGGAGCGGAAGATTCTTGATTACAGGTATAGTATTATCGCTTACGAATACCAGACCTATTATATCAAACAAAATTTAGACACTGCAATTTCTTATGATGAAGTTGAGAAGTACTATAAGGCCAATATTGATAATTTCATTCTTAAGCAGAATATTGTTCAAGGGACGTTTGTAAAGGTGCCAAAGAATGCGCCCAGGACTGGAAAGATCAAAGAGCTGATTTTTTCAACACGTGAAAAGGACGAAAATGAATTAAAATCCTACTGTCTCAGTTTTTCCGTTGCGTACCATATTTCAGGATCCAATTGGATCGCATTTGACGATCTTGTAAAGAACTCTCCGCTGGTTGAGATCCCCAACAAGATTCAGTTCCTGAAGTCGAATCCTTACTTTGAGAC
>DASVBA010000567.1:0-3807 GCA_036376095.1 Chryseolinea sp. | reverse complement strand
GGTATTCTCCAACCCGTGGGCACGGCGATGGCATCAAGCTCTGTTTTTAGGTAGTACTTTCCGTATTCGGGTCTTGAATTCGATGCATCATAACCAACTCCACCCGGACCTTCATAGTTGGCAGCTGTCCAAAATTGATTTCCGATTTTTACAACCGGATACTGCTTCCCTTCAATTGTTACTTGTAGCAGGGGATTATCACCTGTGGGTTCGTCATCACAACTTACAAGCGCAACAATGGAAAACAGTGATAGAAAAGCGATAATGGACGAACGCATCGGCATAATTAATAGTGATAGAATGATCTGGAGCGAATAACCTGCTCTCTTCGGGTTCCGGATATCTTACGGCACCGGGGTGGCCAAGGTTTCAAACTTCACGTTAGGAGTTTAGCATGGCCCTAACTTGAGGTTTGAATGAAAACTAATCTTTGTTGTGAAGAATCATTATTTAATCCGCTTGAAAGTAGCGTGCGTATAGGGCTCAAAATTCTTGTCCGGTCCGGCCATATCGAAGGCTTCGCTAAATTCATTGGCAGCGTTCAGCGTATAAGTTTCACGACACCTCCACCCTTTCGGGATGTTTTCGATAGATTCAGTTACAAATACGATTGTCTTTCCATCCGGTGAGATGCTTTCCAGAACATACTGGTTGACAAAACCTTCAATATGGAATTGCCGAAGAACAAATGTTTTCCGCACTTTATCATAACTGATCACACCAAAATCTTCATGGACATATCCTTTCGGGTTCTCTTTCGTCGGAGCATAGACGGTCTTATTTCTCATTTCAATGTATTTCTTGTTCAAAACCAATTGATAGCTCCTTTCATACGTTCCCTTTCCGTCTACTCCTTCGCCTGTTCCCACCCACGTTCCAATTAAATGCCGGAAGGGCATCCAGACACTGTCTTGTTTTGTTAATTGCGCGAATGAGAGTTGAGGCACGATTAATAAGAGTGCAAAGAGATATTTCATTTCGACTGAGATTTATGTCCTGAAACAATTTGTTATGGCAAAGGTGCAGTTCCAAAAAGAAATCCGATTGTAAAAATCAGACATCAATAGACTACGTTTGAAGACGACAGATATTCGGTTGGATTCATTCCCGAAAATTTCCTGAAATCATGAATGAAATGAGCCTGATCATAATATCCGGATGTCAGTGCGATTTCCGTCAGACTCTCTCCCTTTGTATTATTGATCATGTCCAGGGCGCCAATGAATTTCGTAATGCGCACAAACTCTTTTGGAGAGAGACCAATGCATTTGTCAAAGCGTCTAACCAATTGTCTGCTGCTGATTCCGGCTTTTTCAGTCAACGCACTGATCGATAATTGTCCTTTAGCCCGCTTAATTTCTTTGACGCAGAAGTCAACGGTTTTGTCAACGTATCCGTTTTTCGCGAGCTGAAGCCGCAAGTATTTTTGAATTATCTGTGCTCTTCGGTCAGTGGTTTCTGCGAGATTGACCCTCTCTTCAATTTCCCCGGCAATTCCAGGCCACAAATTCCGCAGTGATACTTCCCTGTTTGAAATTTCATTCATAGGAATTCCAAAAAAATGATACGCCCCAAGCGCCGAGAACCGCACAGCGATAATACCCGTCTTTCCGCAGGACTGGATCCTAATGAAACTTTTCATCTGAGCTACCACCATGCTCTGATGTTGAATGGAGACAGTGTTATCGGAATAAGTTGTCTTGTAAGGATCCCTGAAATGAACAACCAGCTCGACACAGGTATCGGGGAGAATATGCATCGGCGTCCCATCCAACATAGGGGAATCACTTTCCATAGACCATATGACCTTAACGAAGGGCTTAAGAGCTTCGGCTATGTCATATTCCAGGTATACCATACATTGAATTCTCGGCTACTCAATTTAACCATATTTCATGATTTCAGTAGCCATCAACTTTTGCAGGAACAGATCAGATGCATGACTACATCCGTTTCATTTTTATGCCCTAACTTCGAGTAGGACTGGAAAACGCGCTTCTGAGAACTGATGATCCGAAAAATTAAAACTCAGGTTATTATTATAGGTGCCGGACCGGCGGGCGCAGCAACATCCATTTTTCTTTCCAAGGCCGGGATTCAACATCTCATACTTGAAAAGGAAAAATTTCCACGCGATAAAGTTTGTGGGGATGCCTGTGGTGGTAAGACTGCATTTGTCTTGCGCAAAGCTGACCCGCTTTGGATGGAGGAGATATTTCAACGTAGTACGCAATATATGCCGACACACGGAGCACTCTTCTTTTCTCCGGATGGCAGATCGCTAAGCATTCCCTTCAGCCGCAAAAATGTCCTACCAGGACAAGCTGCCGGCTTTACAACACCGAGACTTACATTCGACAATTTCCTTTTTGAAAAGCTCGCAACTTCATATTCGGAAATCCATCAAAACGTTTCCCTTAAAACGATCCAGCGGACCGACGAAGGGTTGGTCAAAGTAAATTTTATTGAAGACGGCAAGGACGTTGAAGTCACAGCCCCTTTGATGATCGGTGCTGATGGAGACAAGAGCCAGGTCCGGAAGGTTCTTTTGAACCGTGACACTAATTCAAAAGCGTATTGCGTGGCGCTGCGTTCTTATTACAAAGGAGTCACGGGACTGCATTCTGAAAACTATATCGAACTCCACTGGCTTACGGAGGTAGTTCCCGGATATTTTTGGATCTTCCCGTTGCCAAATGGTTTAGCAAACGTCGGTATAGGCATGCTCTCGGAGCAGGTCCGTAAAAAGAAACTCAACCTTCGCGAAGTAATGCTCCATGCTATTGAACATAGTCCAAACCTGAGGCCTCGCTTCATGAATGCTACACGTGTTGATAAGATCCAGGGATGGGGTCTTCCAATGTGCCTGAAACAAGAACCCGTATCTGGAAATAATTTCATGCTCGTGGGCGATGCAGCCAACCTTGTTGATCCGTTTACCGGTGAAGGTATCGGAAATGCTTTATACAGTGGAATGCTGGCCGCCGAAGCCTGCCGCGATGCACTTCATGATGACAAGTTTGATGCTGATTTCCTGGAAAAAAAATATGATGATCGATTGTTCGGAAAAATTGGAGCCGAGATGAAGACCAGCGCTTTGTTACAACGGCTGGTCCATTATCCCTGGCTTCTCAAGTTTGTGGTGAACAGGGCGTATAAAAGTCCTACGCTGAATCACGCGATCCAGTCCATGTTCGTAGGTGTTAATTTGAGGAAGGAGTTGCGGAAGCCGTCATTTTATGTGAAGGTTATGCTTAACAGGTAGCTGGGTGGCCAGGTAGCTGGGGTTGAACTCTTTTGTGTGGAGTATGTTCTTAATTAAGTAACAATAAACTGAAGATTATGATACGAAAATTTTTAAATCGAAAAGCCATGCAGGGTGCATTGCTTTTAATCATCGTGTCTCTTTTTTCATTTGCTCCTCTTCATCATGGCTGGAGCAGTTATGATCAAACCAAAACTTTAAACTTCACCGGTAAAATCCTGGAGACGGGCTATGAGAGTCCTCACGGTATGATCAAACTAGAGGTGAAAAAGAAGACATGGACCGTAGTGCTTGCGCCACCTTCGAGGATGGAAAGCCGTGGGTTAAGCAAGGATATGCTTAAGGTTGGAGCAACAGCCACGGTTGTATGTTATCCCCATCTTAAGATCAAAGACGAAATGCGCGCCGAGAGGATTACCATAGGCGATAAAACAACAGAATTGCGTTAACATGCTGGCGACTGAGCTATTTGAATGGCTGGAATATACCCGTCTGGCCGTTTATATTCGTCAGTCGCCATGGCTATTCCCTGCGATAGAGAT
>DASVBA010000562.1:0-5462 GCA_036376095.1 Chryseolinea sp. | reverse complement strand
CCTCCCGCACTGTAGATAAAGGATGGAAAAAGATCGCGCTCAAACCTTGTAAGATGGAGGTATCCGCTTGGATGGATCGCTCCCGGATATTGGTTGGTGCCCAGTTCATAACGATTCTCTGCATCGCCACTTTTGACGACGATCGTTTCATCCAGCTTGGATAACAAGACTGTCCGTCCAACGGGAGGATGAAGTGCAGCTACTAACAGGCCGTGGTACTTGCGTGAATGTGCACCCGACACCGTACCGCTGGCGTAACCACCGAGTCCATTTGTTTCAAGCCATTCCAGGCTCCGGGCTTTTTCAAAATCAGAAAGGATCTTGGAATCAAACTTCATTTGAATGCTTTTTGAGCTCCATTCATGGGAATCTTTATTTCTTCCTGCGAGGCTGAATAAGTTTTGCAACCAGCCCCGTCCAGCCTGTTTGATGCGTGGCTCCCACACCCCGGCCGTTGTCACCGTGAAAATATTCACTAAAGAATATATAATCACGGAAGTGTTCGTCCTCCTGCAACTTTTCATAATGACCGAAGACCGGCCGTCTGCCGTCTTGATCTTTTTTGAAGATGTTGACCATTCTTTTTGAAAGATCATCGGCGATCTCTCTCAGCGTTAGCATGTTTCCCGATCCTGTCGGATGTTCAACCTTGAATTCATCACCATAATAATGATGAAAGCGTTGTAATGATTCGATGAGCAGATAGTTGACGGGAAACCAAATGGGTCCGCGCCAGTTTGAATTACCTCCGAACAGCGTGGTATCACTCTCTCCTGGCGTATACTTCACCCGGAAGGTGCTTCCATTCGCATTAAATGTATACGGATTGTCCAGGTGATAACGGGAAAGAGCACGTATCCCATAGTTCGAAAGGAATTCGGATTCGTCCAGCATTCTCTTCAGCAGGCGTTTCATCCGATGACCACGTAGCAACGACAATAAATGTCGCTCACCTTTTCCTTTCTCTTCCCATCGCGAAATAAGATTTGCGAGGTCCGGCCTGTTCATCAAAAACCAACGTAGGCGCTGGGTAAACTCCGGCATGGACTCAAACAGTTCGGGCTCCAAAACTTCAACGGCAAACATCGGGATGAGGCCGACCATAGAACGGATCCGCATAATTGTACGGCGGTCGTCAGGAGTATGAAGGACGTCATAAAAGAATTCATCCTGCTCATCCCAGAGGTCAAGTCCTTCGTTGGCCATCGCACCTGCTATGTAGAGGAAGTGTTCGAAAAATTTCGTTGCAAGGCTCTGGTATGTAGGATTTTCCTTCGCCAGCTCCAGCGACATCCTCAGCATGTTGAGCGTGAACATCGCCATCCAGCTGGTTCCATCGGACTGTTCAATATAACCGCCTGTAGGAAGTTGCGCACTGCGATCAAATACGCCGATGTTATCCATCCCAAGGAAGCCGCCTTGAAAAATATTATTTCCATTATTATCCTTGCGGTTGACCCACCACGTGAAATTCAACAACAGCTTGTGAAAAACCTCCTCCAGAAACCCACGGTCCGCTTTACCACCTTGCAGCTTCTGATCAATTTTATATACGCGCCAGGTAGCCCACCCGTGGACAGGCGGGTTTACATCTCCGAATGCCCATTCATAAGCAGGAAACTGTCCATTAGGATGCATGTACCACTCTTTCGTCAATAGTCTTAGCTGGTGTTTGGCAAATTCGGGATCCACCATTGCAATGGGGATCATATGGAAGGCCAGGTCCCAGGCTGCATACCACGGGTATTCCCATTTATCGGGCATGGAAATGATATCTGCGTTGTTAAGATGGGCCCACTCCCTGTTTCGGCCGTGCTTTCGCTGTTCTGGCGGCGGGGGTTGCAAGGGGTCCCCTTTTAACCATTTTCCGACATCATAATAAAAGAATTGTTTGCTCCATAACATACCTCCAATAGCCTGACGCTGAATGTCCCGTTCGTCAGGGTCGTCAATGTTTTTTTGCATATCCTCAAAAAAATCATCGGCATCACCCAGGCGGTCTTTGAAGATCGCGTTGTAGTCCTTGAATGGGTCGGATTGAAAATCCGTAGTCAGGCGCAAACGTATTGACTTCGATTTTCCGGCAGGGATATTCAATTGATAATGGAATGCTGCCTTGGTTCCTTTTGAAATCTCGTTAACGGCATAGTGATTACCATGCACAATGAATTCGTTGATTCCGTCTTTACTTGTGCCGTGATGGGGGTAGTCATAAAGTTTTTGCGAATTTGTTTCGTTCTCACAAAACAACAGGTGTGGTTTGTCTTCAGCGAAAAGGTAGTAGTTTCCCAGGTCGCGATGAATAATACGAATGCAGCCTTCGTCGTCCTTGTACATCTCTGGTTTATAGTCGTCATAACCCCAGGCCCAGGTGTTTCGAAACCAGGTTTGAGGCAATATGTCGAGCGCCGCTTTTTCGGGACCCCGGTTATGAACTGTAATTTTTATTAACAGGTCATCGGTATCCGCTTTTGCGTACTCTATGAAGATGTCGAAGTATTTATTCTCCGCGAATACTCCTGTATCGACCAATTCAAATTCAGGATCGAGCTTTCCTCTGCGCCGGCTTTCCTCAACGAGCTGCCTATACGGAAACTCCTGCTGCGGATACTTGTACAACATTTTCATGTAGGAATGCGTAGGTGTGCTGTCTAAATAATAGTAATGTTCCTTGCAATCCTCAGCATGGTTGCCTTCGTTGCCGGTAAGACCAAAGAGACGCTCTTTGAGTATGGGGTCTTTCTTATTCCAGAATGCGAGTGCAAAGCACAACAACTGCCTGTCGTCGCTGATCCCTCCGATTCCCTCTTCACCCCAGCGATAGGCTTTACTGCGGGCTGCATCATGGGAGACATATTCCCATGCATTGCCAAAGGGGCTGTAATCCTCTCTAACGGTCCCCCACTGCCGCTCCGTGAGATAAGGGCCAAACTTTCGCCAATTTTTCCTTTTGTCGCGGTCGTCGATGAGGCGACGTCGTTCTGCTGTCATATAATTTTCCTATCTGTTACGTTCAACAAGTGTCTATCGCTGTTCGCTAGCAAAAACACTCAACAATTAACACTCAGGGATTGTCTGCATTCAAGCGTTATCCATTATCCTCGAAACCCGGATACAACAACATACCACCATCGACAAAAAGAGTAATACCGTTCACATAGTCGGCATCGTCAGACGCCAGCCATACCGCAGCGCCACCAATGTCTTCCGCTTCGCCGATCCGCTTTTGAGGAATTAACTTAAGAAGCTGCTGGTAGGCATGTGGCGTTTGCCACGCTGCGTGATTTATCGGAGTACGGATCGCACCGGGACCAATACTGTTTACTCTTATCTTCATCGGCGCATACTCCTGTGCGATACTTTTCATGAGCATCATCACACCTCCTTTAGAGGCGGCATAATTTGCGTGGCCGGCCCAGGGAATCACTTCATGAACAGAGCTGATGCATATGATCTTTCCTGCTGCTTTTGATTTTTCCGGAACAACACCGCGTCTTAAAAATTCCTTGATCGCTTCACGCGCACACAGAAATTGGCCGGTTAAGTTGATCGCGATTACATGGTTCCATTCGGTGAGCGACATATCGTGAAAGTTCGCATCCTTCTGCAAACCTGCATTGTTAACAAGGATGTCGACGGTTCCGAACTGTTTGTATGTTTCGTTGAACATGGCGAGCACTTCTTCTTCGTTGCTCACATCGGCTTTAAAGGTAATGGCAGTTCCACCACCGGCCTGAATGTCATTTTTGACCTTGTCTGCCTTTTCCGGGCTTGAAGAATAGTTGATGACAACAGTCGATCCTTCCTTGGCTAATGCTTTGGCTATTCCAGCACCTATACCGGAGCTGGCGCCTGTTACGACTGCGACTTGTCCTTCGAGTTTACGTTTCATGAGGTTCTTTTTTGATGTTGGGGCGTTACGGGCATGAATGAGAGCTAATGCCTCTTAAAAGAAAGATAGTGTGGAGAGCAGGATTTCCCAACCTTTGGCGCATAAATTGGGTCTTCTGAACTGCATCCCAGCGACGGTCCTAAGGCCGGGCGTTGGAACCCTTGATATAATCTATTATTTTAACAGACTTTTTACCCCGATAATGCGACTCATTGCCATTACTTTGCTTGCTTGTGTAATGTCATGTTCGAAGCAAGACACAGCAGATCAGCTCTTTCCGCAGGAAGAGCACGCTATAGCGATTGCCTCAGCCAAGTGCCAGTGTTCTCCTGAAATGCCCTGGCTTCGGGATATGATCAGACAAGCCGAATCCGATGTTACCTCCAAAGGAGTAATCTATGCGATCGAGCACAGCAATGGTGTCGCATTTCTGCATCAACCGTGGGTGAGCAGCTGCTATGGTTGCCTGGTGTTCGATTGCAATGGAAAGGCGCTGAAGCCAAATGGCGGTCTAATGGACGAAATAATCAGTGGTGCAAAAGAAGAGAACATCATTTACACCTCCCACTAGGCTTACTTTTTCAGATCGGCATAGCTGATCAGTTGTATCCCCAACCTTTTGATAGCCGCCTTGACTTTTGGATCCGTCCACGTTGTCGTAACGCCTTGTCTATCCGCAGCTACGTTTTCATAACCAATATGATATATAGCGCGAAGCTCTTCTGAATCCAGGCCCGGATGATCCACAAACATATAAGTTTCTCCGGGCTTGAGGCCTTCCAACATCTTTATAAAGCTTTGTATCTTTTCCTCAGCTGTGACCTTAGGTCCCGAATAGCTGACACCTTTTACATTGTAGTCCTTTGGGTCAATGTCAATCTTATATTCCTGTGCCAGACGTTTTGCCAGCGCTGCGGCTTCAGGGCTGACACTATAACAGCCCATGTGCGCAGAAATGTGGCTGATGCGCGGGATCTTTTTCTTTGCCAGTTCAATCTGAGCCCTGAGCTCTTTCTCGACATCTTCGATGGTCCATTTATTTTCCGTGAGTGCCTGTCCTGGATAATTCTTGTTCGGCCAAATCATCGGGTAAAAATATCCGTCTTCATCCGTAAGACTTGGACAATAAGAAACCGGCCTGTACTTAATGTTATCCCATTCGCTGGTGATAGCAATATGGATACCTACATCGAGCGAAGGATTTTCATTGAGCATCTTAACAGCTTCTGGAAACCACGGCGAGGGTACAATGATCTCCACAGAAGTTTCAATGCCTTCTTTATACGCCTTTATAATGGCTTCGTTTCCCGAGTGTGAAAATCCCATATCGTCACCACGTACGATCAGTCGTGGTGCTTTCTGACCTTCGGCGTTTGAAATGATCAGAAAAAAGAAAAGGATAGTTAGTATTTTCATTTGAGTTCAATGTTTAAAGCTTTTGTGTGGGCATGTTCCCCGCGAAGACGCGACGACGCTAAGGTGCCACTAAGTCCATGCGCGTCTTATTAGCAGTAAGCTCTCGCCTTTATCCAAGCTCATTCATAGTTGAGCATACTCCACGGCCGAATTT
>DASVBA010000555.1:0-3525 GCA_036376095.1 Chryseolinea sp. | reverse complement strand
TAGTGCTATACTTCGGAATGTGCTTGAATTCGAAGGTGCAGCGTCGAAAGGGCGTATGAATGCATGAAATCGCAGAGATCGTAAAAGGATCTACGCAGAAGTTGCAGAAAATGGCCGATTTCGAGAATGTCGCTCCGGTACTTTGGTAAGTGAGATGGCTTTTCTGTTAATGGAATTTGTTTAACCGCAAAATGTAAAACGATGAATGTAAAATGTAAAAGTAATGTTTGTGGTTATGCTAGGTTGACCTGATCGCTCGCGCTGGTGCTCCTTTTGTACAGATAGTATAAAGCCAATAACACGACCATGTATCCTACTATTGGAATAGCGTCAGCAAACGACAACGCGATGAAATTACAATACCATGCTCCTGCAAGGTCAAAGGCAAAACCAGCAAACGACCACTCCTTGATTTTCGGTGATACCGGGATGAACAAGGGAACAAGTCCGAGAATCTTAAGCCACCCCGTGAAGGGCAACAGGTACTCTGGTAGCTTTAATATGTTCACAAAATGATCCACGGCGTAGTCTAATTTCATTACACTGGGAACAGCGGAGAGCAAAATTCCAACGGTGAAAAGCATCAGCACGCACCAATAGGCAATCTTGAATTTTTTATTTTCCATGAGAGTAATTTTTAATTGGTATAGTTGGCTGCTATAATGATCAACCAGCCCACATAACATAGTACGAGGAATCGATTAGCATATCCCGCCAAGGCAACCACTCCCGGAGGAACGTCATCAGGAGGCTTGACATTGGGGCCCATGAGTATTCCGGCTTTCTTAAACCCGGCGAACATGATTGCCATTGACGCACCCATCACGATCAAACTTATCCAGGGGGCGTGCGATGACAAAACAATAGAGAGTGCTTGTTCTTCAATTTCCGGAGTGCGGATTAGATCGTACCCGATAAACAATGCCGCTGCAGGCAGGGTTGGAACACCTAACAGGAATGCAAGGCCGTGGTGTTTGTGGTTCACGTCAAACAAACCACCCATGATCTCGCCGATGGCAGAGATGAACAGCAGCAGTACGCCTACTGTTCCCCACACCGTATTCACTTTACTCCATAATAACAGCGAGAGAAAGATGGAACTCAGGCCCCAACAGACGAAAAATGAGGTGATCAGTTTTTTGTGTCGTCCCATGGCATATTCGCTGATCATACGCCAGCTGGGCTTGAACTCGGGACTGACGAAGTGCAAGACCGCCAAGCAAATCAATGACAGGCTTGCGAATGAGATTGTTAAGAATGACAGAGGGTGCATTTGTCAATAAGTTTTTTGCGATCGACAAAGGGTATTCCCTGTCGCGCGGGCAGGGAACACCTGATGTTAAAAGCAGATTGTTAATGGTTTATTTAACGAAATTTTTCCTGAACAATGCCTCGAGCTGATCCATGCACATCGTGATGCCTTGTTCAAAGCCCATCTCGACTATCTTCTGCAATTGTTCTACCGTGGAGTAGATGAGCTTGAATTCGACGCGAGTGCCTTTAGCGGTTTTAGTAAAGGAACTCTTTCCCTTGGAGACCGGCAGGTCGCGATTTATCACACCGTTCTCATCACTGAAGCTGTCCTGAACATCAAAGCTTTTGTAAAGGTCGATCGCTAAGTAATCCATCCGTGCCCAATGTTTCTCGCCTTCCGGCCCGACCATCGCGTAAAGCCAATATCCACCCGGCTTGAAATTCATCTGCTTGGTTTCAGCGCGCCATGGTGAAGGACCCCACCACTGATCCAATAGTTCACTTTCGGTATACGCTCTCCAGACATCGGCAAGTGGAGCTTCAAATTCTCTGGAGACGACGATTGATTTTTCGTTGAGATCTTTTACGATCGAGTTTTTGTTAGCTGTCATGATTACTTTTTTTTAGTTGTTTTCATCTTTTTTAATAGTACATCAAGTTTGTCGAACTTCTCTTCCCACATCTGTCGGAAGGGTTCGATAAAGTCGGCTACTTCTTTCATTGACTTAGCATTAAAATGATAATAGATCTCGCGGCCCGTTTGCTCCTGTTTAACCAATTGGCATTCCGTGAGTATGCGCAGGTGTTTGGAGACCGCCTGGCGACTGGTGTCGAAATGTTCAGCCAGCGCGTTCGGTGTCATCGCGTGCAGAGCTATCAACGTAATGATTGCTCGTCTTGTGGGGTCGGCAATAGCCTGAAATACGTCTCTTCTCATCTGTGAGTCGTGTTAAATGAAACCATATGGTTGCAAATATAATTGCAACTGAACGGTTGCGCAAGTAAAATGAGATTTTTTTTTGAACCTTTCATTTTTTGGTTTCAAAGACTGGTTAATCACACCTTTCCCCAATGAAAGATGAATTCGTATGGACCCATCACCCCTAATGACTTTTTGACATTTTAGGGGGTTATTGTTCACCGTTCGTAAATCGCACGGGAAATGAAGGACTGACAGAATCCTGAACTTCTGACAGATTTTCAGACGTAGTTTTTAAGGCATGGATGAGAGGCATAGATTTTGGAAAGCCCGAATTGAAATCGCGATCTCTAAAAATTCAACATCAACTATTGTTTAATTAAATCTTGAAAGGAGAACCAAGCTATGAAAACCTTAGTAAGACAAAATGCTACTTTGTTTCCATCCCTTCCTTCACTTCTCGAAGATTTCTTTAACCGGGATTGGGCAGATTCGACATTAGCTCACTCGAACTATTCAGCCACGCTGCCTGCCGTTAACGTCAGGGAAACCAATGAAGATTACATTATCGAGGTTGCCGCTCCGGGCATGAAGCGTGATGAATTTAAAGTAGAGCTGGACAACAACGTCCTCACCATTTCATCGATTCGGGAGGAAAAGCAAGAGGAAAACGAAGAAAACAGAAACTATACCCGAAGAGAATTCAACTATCAGTCCTTCCAACGGAGCTTCACATTGCCTGAAAACAAAGTGGAAGGTGAAAAGATATCTGCACGTTATGTTGATGGCATTTTGCACATCACCGTGCCTAAGAAAGATGAAGCGAAAGTAAAGCCAGTTAAACAAATCCGCATTAGTTAGTGATAGCGCACAGCGTCGGTATTATCCTGACTTATAAATCAAGGGATAGCCAAGGTATGATGGCGCCGATCTTTTGGTGATCTTTTTATATCAGGCTATCCCGGCTTTACGATTGTTTTATCCAATCCTCGTGAACAGTTTATGAAACATGGCTCATGATTCATATTCTGTCCATAGAGATCCTGCAGATATTTTTTAGTAAGCGCCGTATTTGGCAAGCGATTGAACCCACAGTTCCTATCACAACAAAATTTAATGTGAGAGTAAAAAAGTAACTGTTCGATACGTATGAAGATAAATCTGCTAAGAGCCGCGGCCAGCATCAAATACGATCTGCCTGCCAGCCTGGTTGTTTTCTTCGTGGCGTTGCCGTTATGTCTAGGTATTGCGCTCGCGTCCGGAGCGCCACTTTTCGCCGGAATAATAGCTGGTATTGTGGGCGGAATTGTAGTGGGGACGGCAAGTGGGTCGAAGGTTGGTGTAAGTGGACC
>DASVBA010000548.1:0-2811 GCA_036376095.1 Chryseolinea sp. | reverse complement strand
AAATTGTAAAGGGCGGGGCAGGTGTTTGGGGCACCACTGAAATGGCTGCACACCCTCAGATAGCCGTTGAGGATGCAAAGAAAATGGTTGAGTACATCCTCTCCTTGGGGGAGGTAAAGAAGGAAAAGAAACTTCCTCTTTCCGGCACGGCCATTCCGGGAAATGAAACCGATGGCGCCTATATCTTGTCTGCGACGTATTTCGATAAGGGTGCTGATAAGGTCCCATCGCTTTCCGCTTCTAGTTCAGTCGCGTTGCGTAGCGGGATGCTCGGCGCCAGTCAAGTCGATGAGTTAAACCTCGCGCGGAAGGTTACTTACCAGGGTAATACGTCGCTGGAAAATGTTAAAAATGGAGCGTTTGCCGGTTATAAAAAACTTGATTTAACTGGCGTCAAAAAAGCTACATTGCTTACGTTCGTCTTGGACCCGGAACAGAATCCGGGGGGAGACATCGAGATCCGACTGGATAAACCGGACGGGAAGCTCCTTGGAAAAGTGACTGCTTCAAACCAGAAGGGACTTTCAACGCTGGTTACGGGCCTCGACGGAGAGAGTGGCGTCCACGATCTATACGTGGTGTTCAAGAACCCTCAGGCGGGCGACAAATCGATGTTTTATTTTGGTGGAATACGACTACAAAACAAATAGCTCACTGAACCTATAACCTACAACCTATGAAAAGAAGAGAATTTGTACAAACCGCATCCTTCGCAGCTGTTGGCTTGCTCTCCCTGCCCTCCTTCCTGGCGGCGGGAAAGGGTCAGAAAGGATTAGGGCTGCAACTCTACACGCTGCGAGATACCATTGGGAAAGATCCCAAAGGCGTCCTTCAGAAGGTGGCAAGCTTTGGATACAAGGAGCTTGAAACATACAGCTACAACAACGGCAAAATTTTCGGACTCGACTTCGCAGAGTTTTGCAAGTACGTGAAAGACCTTGGTATGAAGGTCACTAGCGGTCATTACGGACTTAACATGATAAAAGGGGATACCTGGCAAAAAGCGGTTGAGGATGCCAAGAAAAACGGACAGGAATTTATGGTGGTTCCCTACATCAATGAACCAGATCGCAAATCCATTGACGATTACAAGAAGATATGTGAAGATTTGAACAAAGCTGGAGAAGTTTGCAACAAGAGCGGCATCCGGTTTGGATATCATAACCACGCTTTTGAGTTCGACAAACTGGATGACCAGATCCCCTTTGACGTCATGCTGAAGGAACTCGATCACAAGAATGTTGGAATGGAGATGGATATTTTCTGGGTCGTTAATGCCGGCTATGATCCTTTGAAGTATTTCTCACAGTATCCTAAACGGTTCGAACAATGGCACATCAAGGACATGGACAAGAGCGACAAGAACAGGAATGCAAATATCGGTACAGGTGCGATCGACTTCAAGCCGATCTTTGCGGCGGCCAAACAAGCAGGCATGAAGAAGTGGTATGTAGAGCAGGAAACGTACCCCGGAGAACCAATCGATAGTGCAGAAGCATGCGCTAAATACCTGAAAACAATTCTCTGATTTGAAAATTATAGCTTTGAAGGTGCCGGTTTACCCGGCACTTTTTGTTTTGTGCCGGCGATTCCGTTTTCTTGCGTTACCAAGCACCTATTCGAAGAGCATTGTATGAGAATTTTGAATTTTATCCTCGCTTTGATGTTTCTGGCGTTTGCATTCGTGCAGATCAATGATCCGGATCCTGCGGTCTGGATTCTTATCTATGGAGCCATGGCAACACTTTCCATTATGGCCATCTTTGAATACTATCCCAGGAAATTCATGGTGGGCGTCCTTGTCTTATATCTCATTTATGGTGTCTACACCTTAATTTACCATCCCGGCATCCTGCAATGGCTGCAAAGTGAAAACAAATCCGACATTTTTGATGACGTCGCTAAAATGCAGAATCTCTTTATCGAAGAATCCCGGGAGTTCCTGGGTCTCTTTATCTGCATCGCCGTGCTGGTTTTCTTCCTCCTGCGTTCGTCCAAAAAGTGAATCAACTACACATTAAGACTTTATTACTAGCTAGTTATAAAGTTGAAATCCTGTTAGACTTTCGATAAGGTCGGGGTAAAACTTATTATCGCCCTCGCTTTTACTCAAGTAAGACTTTAATGACAAAAGTCTTTGGTTTTTATGATATGTCATGACCAAAGTCGTGTAGCTTCTACGGGTGAATTCAATACATTAGGTCACCCAAAAACTGCACCCTCACCATGGAGAGAAACCTCAATGGAATGCAATTACTTTGCATGCTGTTAATTCTCATTTGTCACCCGTGTGTCTCTCAAGATCCATTACAATCTCCATTCTCGCCCCGGGCTCTTAAATTATTTCCTTATCCGAACCGTACATTTTCTAATGTATTGAGCATTGAAGTTGCCAACCGGAAATCCTGTCCCAAAGATTTAGTGACCTATAGCAACCATGGGTTTCGAACTCATGTGCTTTATAAAAAAAATAGTGTGATGGTTAGTAGCGATCAGGTAAGAGGTCGAGTCTGTCGTTTTGCCGGAACGAGCTGACACGATCGACGTGCTGGAAAAAATCCATCACTTACAAGGCCGCCTTAGCAAGTTAGAACGCCCGACGGATAACAACATATTTTAATCACCATTATTCTCTTTACAGCATGATCAGATTCTTTACCCAGGTTTCTTACGTTTCAATATTACTCTTACTCATCGTTATTTCAGGCGGCTTCGCGCAGACTCCTCCCAGCGGTTTCGCTTCGATGACCGTATCTAACCAATGGAATGAAGCCGTCGGTATAACGTTTAGCGAAGATGGTACTGAAATGT
>DASVBA010000538.1:0-4178 GCA_036376095.1 Chryseolinea sp. | reverse complement strand
GGGAACCATTGAGGTGGACTTGCGCGGCAAAGATGTCCTCCAAAAAAGCTTTATTGGAATTGTCTTTCATGGCGTAGACACCGTCACTCACGACGTGGTCTATTTCAGACCGTTCAATTTTTTGTCTACAGATCCTGTTAGAAGGATCCATGCCGTTCAATACGTGGCTCATCCCGATTTTCCCTGGCACAGACTTAGGGAAGAAAAAAATGGCATCTACGAGAAAGCTGTCACTCCGGCCCCTTCGCCTCAGGATTGGTTTCACGCAAGGATTGTAGTTAAGGGAACAGAGATCAAAGTATTTGTAAATAACTCAACCACACCTTCATTGACTGTAACAAAGCTGAATTCGCGATCGAGTGGTAAAATAGGAATATGGAACGAGGGACTTGAGGGCGACTTTGCAAACCTTGTAATAAAGAATTGATAGTGGCCTGAGCAAGCAACCCATCGAAACAACCTTGTATCCATCATGAAATCATTTCGCTCTACTGCAGATCATCCGGTTTCCCGTATTAGTGTGATGCACAACAGTCTATTCCTTATTCAGGAAAATTAGAATCTGTGCTACAAAATTTATGGTGATGGGCCTTGCTCGAGGTGGCTACAATGTATACCTCAGCGCTCAACAGCAGCCATGGTTCATTGCTCCTGCTGCGGTAGACCCTTGCGATTTTTCGTAAACCAGGTAGTGGAAAATTCATGATTTACGAAAAATCGCAAATCTCATTATCCATAATACACTCATCATCAATGCTTTATAGGCTGGCACGCGGAATGTCAGAGGGAGTTTCAAAGATTAAACTCTCAACCAATCATGAAAAAGATCGCGTATTTCTCTTATGGCGTTTTATCGTATGCATTATTCTTTGGCACCTATTGCTATGCTGCTGGGTTTGTTACCAATTTGTTCGTTCCAACTAGTTTAGACGGTCAGTCTAAGACTCCGTTTTTCCAGGCGTTTCTAATCAACGCTTCATTGTTGTTGCTCTTCGCCATTCAACACAGCGCAATGGCCAGGCCGGCATTTAAGAAGTGGTGGACGTCAATCGTGCCCGAGCCGATCGAACGTAGCACTTATGTCCTTCTTTCCAGCATTTGTCTGATCTTGTTAATGTGGCTCTGGGAACCGATGGGCGGCACCGTCTGGTCGGTAGAATCGACTGCTTTGAAAATTATCCTCACCACCATGAGCCTCGCAGGATTTTGTATTGTGTTGCTGAGCACGTTTATGATAAATCACTTCGATTTGTTTGGCCTTCGTCAGGTTTGGTTCGTCCTGATAGGCAAGACCTATCAGCCTTTAAAATTCAGAACTCCTTTTTTCTATAAGTACGTTCGACACCCATTGTATCTAGGTTGGCTGATTGCCTTCTGGGCAGCGCCTACTATGACGATCGCTCATTTCCTATTCGCCGCGCTATGTACGGGATACATTCTTACGGCGATCCGACTGGAAGAGAAAGATCTGATCAAAACCTTCGGGGCGAAATATATTGAGTACAAACGTGTTGCCCCGATGCTGATCCCATTTACAAAACCAAGAAACAAGAACTAGTACCTCGTGGTCGATTTCAAAAACGATATGGTTATGAAACTCAAGGAAAGTGTCAGAATAATTGTAATGATAGCCGGGGTGAGTATAGGTATATTTGTTGCATCGCGGTTTGCGGTATCCTCAACCAGAATGGTGGTTTTTGCCGCAAGTCAGTATATTCAGGAGCTTATCTCATTCAAATAACCATATGTGTATGAATAATAACGAGAAGCAGATTTTGCTTTCAGCAGCTATTAAAGCATTGGAATATTTAACGGATATCAGGGAGCGCCGCGCTAATCCTACGGAGGACTCGATCCAGGCTCTTCAGGCTTTCAATGAAGAGCTACCAGATACGGGCAGAGACGCACTTCAGTCAATCGATTTCCTTCACCGTCATGGATCACCCGCAACTATGGCCAGTGCTGGAGGAAGATACTTTGGCTTCGTCATTGGAGGGTCCCATGTAGCAGCGCTGGCCGCTAACTGGCTGTCATCTGCATGGGATCAAAATGCCGGACTGTTTGTGACAAGTCCTGTAAGCGCGGTTATCGAATCGGTATGTGAACGTTGGCTTACCGAAATACTTCCCGTTGCGCGTGGGGCCTCCGTTGGATTTGTTACCGGAGTAACGATGGCAAATTTCACGGCGCTTGCGGCGGCGCGGTCGGCCATACTCAACGCAAATGACTGGGATGTTGAACGTCGTGGATTGTTTGGTGCGCCGCCAATAAGGGTTGTAATTGGCGACGAAGCTCATTCCAGTATTTTAAAAGCCTTGGCATTACTGGGCTTGGGAATGGACAGGGTGATACGTGTTCCAACGGACTGCAATGGATGCATGAAGATCGATCATTTGCCTGAGTTGAATCCCAACACAATTGTGTGTATTCAAGCGGGCAATGTGAATACAGGTGGAATGGATAGCGGTGAAATTGTAACTGTTGCAAAGAGGCAGGGAGCCTGGGTCCATGTAGACGGCGCTTTCGGCTTGTGGGCAGGTGCTTGTGAAAGAAAAAAAGAACTGACAAAAGGATATGAGCTTGCTGATTCATGGGCGACCGATGGCCATAAGTGGCTGAATGTTCCCTATGACAATGGAATTGTTATATGCAGGCATAGGGAACATTTGCAGAAAGCCATGAGTATGGACGGTTCGTACCTCGATCAAAGTGGAACAAGGATACCTTATCAATATACTCCTGAACTTTCACGCCGCGCACGGGCAACTGATGTCTGGGCGGCTATGCGTACTCTTGGAAGGACGGGAATTGATGACCTTATCTCAAGATCTTGTCTTTACGCAGAGCTTTTCGCTCGCCGGTTGGAGGAAGCAGGCTTCAAAATCCTCAACGAAGTCGAGACTAACCAGGTGCTCGTTTCGTTTGGCACGGATGTAGAAACGGCTAACGTCATAAAAGCAATTCAGGAGGAGGGAACCTGCTGGGTAGGTGGCACCACCTGGAAGGGACAGATTGCGATGAGGATCAGTGTATCATCATGGGCAACGCGACCACAAGATGTGACAAAATCAGTGGATGCGATGATCAGTTGCGCGAGGAAGGTCGTATTGAATGCAGTGTGAACTAACTCCGAATTTTAATACCTAATGCGCCAATCCGGGAACTGAGGGTGGAAGGTACCATATTAAGTAAGGCCGCCGCCCCTGATTTTCCGGACACCTTCCAGTTTGCAGCTTTTAAAGCTTTAATGATATTTCTCTTTTCAAACTCGATAAGTTCCTCCTTGGTCAGTATGCGATCATCATCAACATCTATCAGGGCTTTTTTCGGTGCTGACGTAGCCGACAGTGTTGCTGTTAACTCAAGTACTCCAGCCTGGGCCAGGATCGCCGCCCGTTCGACGATATTCTGAAGTTCTCGAATGTTGCCGGGCCATGAATAAGTTCTCAGTAAATTGATCTGTGCTTCGCTGAGCGGGGCAAGTTTCTTTTTATTGCGAATCGAAAACCTTTCAATGAATTTGTTTGCAATGATTATTACGTCATCGCCGCGCTCTCTGAGCGGCGGTACTTCGATGGGAAAAACATTCAATCGATAATATAAGTCCTCCCGGAATTTGTTCTCCTTGCACAGCTCAAGCAGGTTTCTGTGGGTTGCGGCTATGATCCTTACATCGACCTTCATGGTTTTGGAACTTCCAACGGGTTCAAACTCTCCCTCCTGGATGACACGCAAGAGCTTGACCTGCAGATCAAGGGGCAGTTCACCAATTTCATCAAGGAAGATGGTACCGCCGTCAGCGAGCTGAAAGCGACCCTTGCGTTCTGCACTTGCACCGGTAAATGCGCCTTTTGCGTGTCCAAAAAATTCACTCTCAATAAGAGTCGCCGGAATCGCCCCGCAATTGACCGTCACCAATGGTTTCTCCTTGCGTCTGCTTGTCTGGTGGATGTGTTGGGCGACCAATTCTTTACCCGTTCCGGTCTCGCCGGTGATCAACACGGTAGCATCGGTGTGGGCAACCATATAAACATTTTGCAATAATCGCTTCATACACTTGCTCTCACCGGTGAGCTGGCAGGAGTATTTAATGCCCTCCAGTTCCTCCTGCAAATGTTCGGTTTGGTGAATTAGTTGCTTGACCTTTTCTTCGCCTCCCGTCCGGTCCTCGCGATTTC
>DASVBA010000534.1:0-3829 GCA_036376095.1 Chryseolinea sp. | reverse complement strand
TCCCCCTCAGATTGTCCAAAAGCATATCCGGCAACGAGACAAAAAATAACTGTAAAAATTCCCTTGTTCATAGATTCTATTCCCAGCGACAAAAATAGTCAAGTTTGACTGATCTTTTAGTATATAAAATTACAATTGGTTGATCCTTTTTAAGTCCCATGAGTAACCATTTTGTAGGCAAATTTGATGCTATAAAACGGGGAAACGCCGGGGAATTTTCACCTCGTAAGCGCCATATTATTATGAACGGCGTCTATGCATGTCGTGCCTTTGGTGCTGTTATCCTTGCCGACAAGCTTTCAGAGACAGATTTCAAGTCCTCCCTGGAGAGATTAGACCCCGAGGGCAGGCATAAGCCCTTGTTGAATAGGTCCTCTGAACTGCCTGTAATGTACGCTGGCGCGCCTTTAAACACTGGCTGCAAATGCATTGGCTTCCACAATGGACGGGATTCGATATTTTCATCTAGAAATCCCAGGCGGATATCCTCCCTGGTTACACCACCCGTCGCATTCGGGTCGACGAGGATCGTGGTCAGCCATCGATTGGAGTACGTATCAGGCTCTTCCTCGAGAAGCGAGATCCCTGGCAAGCCCCGAAACGCTTCCATATAGTGAGCAAAATTCGCTCTTCGCTGATTGACCCGTTCGTTCAATACCTGCAATTGGCCCCGGCCAATCCCCGCGCAAACATTGCTTAACCGATAATTATATCCGATTTCAACGTGTTGATAATGAGGTGCGGGCTCCCGGGCCTGAGTAGATAAAAATCTGGCCTTTTGGATGAACCCTTCGTTGTGGGACACCAAAGCGCCACCCCCCGATGTAGTGATAATCTTATTGCCATTAAATGAGTAAACACCCAAGTCTCCAAAGCTGCCCAGATACTTGTCGTGATACTTTGATCCTAGTGCTTCCGCAGCGTCTTCAATAACGGGAATTTCATACTTCCTTGAAATGTTAAGAATCTCACTGACCTTCGCCGCCATACCGTAAAGGTGCACCAGGATAATGGCCTTTGGCCGTCTTCCCGTCTTAGCGATGCGATCTGTAATTGCGACCTCCAAAAGGTTGGGATCCATGTTCCAGGTGTCAACTTCTGAGTCCACAAAGACAGGAGTTGCTCCCTGATAAACGATGGGGTTACACGATCCGGAAAATGTGAAAGTCGAACAGATTACTTCATCCCCACGCTCCACCCCAAGTATAACTAAGGCGAGATGAATCGCAGCCGTGCCAGAACTAAGCGCCGCACAATAGCCTACCCCGTTGTAAGACGAAAGTTCTTCTTCAAAAGCGGTGATGTTAGGTCCAACCGGCGATATCCAGTTAGATTCAAAAGCTTCCTTAACATACTCCATTTCCATTCCACTCATATGTGGTGTGGATAGCCAGATCTTAGGACTTCTCATTTAGCCGTAAAGATATTGTATTGGAGCGGCAAGACGAAACCCAGATAACTCTTTCCCTAATAACTCAGATTCTTCATCTGCACATTGTTTAGGATGGTACCCATCAGCCTGCCATTAATAGACTTCAGATAGTTAATGGATTCCTTATCCATCTGAGTTAAAGATGTATCTGCCCGGAATACAGGTATAACCTTGTCGGCATAACCAATCAATTCTTTAGAGTCGGAGTAATCATTCAAAGCAGGTCCTTCCATCAAAACGTAGTCGTACTGCAGTGACAGGTTATGGATCATTTCCTTAAAGTCGCGTCCTGCCATAATCTCCGAAGGGGAATCCCGACCCCCAACGTTACCAATGATGTCGACTCCATTGAACCTGGTCCGGTTCACGATGCTGCTTTTCGTAGTCTGCGTACTTTCCAGCGCGTCCTCAGTATTAGGAGCTGGATTCTTGGTCTCTTCAAGCAAAAGTTCATCCTCCTCTTCCTCGAACAACAGAGCCTTCTTTAATAGTTTACGACTCTCTCCTCCCCGGCCACGTGGTAACAACGCCTTTGTTAATGAATTGTGTCTGAAATTAGTATCGATGATCAGCACCTTTTTGCTTACTAGGCTTAAAGCGTATGAAAGGCTAATGATAAGAAAAGTCTTTCCTGCTTTTACCTGGGTGCTCGTGATCAAAAACACTTTCCCCTCGGCACTTTGTATCTCGTAACGAAGCTTCCTTAAGAAATGAGAGAATGTCTCGTATTCCTTGTTTGTGCTACGATCATTAAAGATCTCCCTCATGTTGAAATCTTTGCTCTTCAATAAATTCACAGAACCGATGTTTTTGAGCCCTGTCAATTTTTCGAGCCTTGACGACACACGTATCGTAGGATCTGCATAATTCACCACCAGTATACCGATTAGCGTAAGCACGAAACTGCCACCACCAACCATTCCAAGCCACAATGGGGCCTGAGTAGGTTCGGGTGTGTAGCTGGGCTGTCCCTCCAGGATCTGGCGAATTGAACTACCGATTACCAAAGACTTGTTTTTTGCTGCCGTAAACTTATCCTGAGCGTTAACGTATTCGATAGACGCAAGGCTTACTTCGCGCTCATAGTCAGACGTGTTGGCCTGCTTTGAGGAAAAGCCTGAGACTTCTGATCTTAGCTTCCTAATCGATTGCTCAACATTATTAAGATTGGCTTTCGCAATTTCAACACTAAGTTTTAGCTCATCACGTTGGCTTTCGAGTTTCTTTAATTCCTCCTGGTTTGCCTTTCCTGCGTTTACTGCTTCTAACCGACTGGTTTCCAATTGTAGTTCTTCCCGTAGCCGGTTGACCCTCGCCCTGTTCGCGTCAGGGTCCGCGTTATTAAGGTCATTAATTTCCTTCTTGATGTCAATTATCCTTTGGTTGACAGTCGCGGTTTCTTGCTGGTTGACCTTGCCTAGTGCGGCTTTCTTGTTTTGAATTGAACCTTCCACTGAACTTAGCGATAGCTCAAGGGAATTTAGCTCAGAAGACTGACGATCACGTTTTAGTTCATATTCAGTGATTAATGCGTACTTGCTCTTAGTCTCCGCGTCATTGTTGAACACATTGTTATTTACTTTGTAGTCATTTAGCGCCTGGTTCTTCTCATCGAGAATTTTTTTCTTTTCACGAACCATGTTTTCCAGGAAATCCAATGACTCAGATGAACGGTCTGTCTTGAGGGTTTTATTGTACCGGATAAATTCCTGGCAAAGTGCGTTAACGGTTAGAGCCGACAAAAAGGGATCTTCCGAGGAGAACTCAATAGAAATAAAGTCAGACGCTGCAAGCCGCCGAATGTCAAGATTTTTCAAAAGTGATTCATGATCGTAAGAATAACCCTTTAGTATCCGGAAAAGTAGCTGATCATCGGGATCAAACAGGTTCAGTGTCTTAAACTTTTCCAGCCGATCTTTGAACAGTGCCTTAGACCTAAGGATCTCTTCATCGTCAATTGTGCCATCGGCCGATCCTGGATCGAATTCCCTGAAAGTTTGATCATTTTCAAGATCGTGCAAAACCAGCCTATACGACACTAATGTCACGACCGGGACGGAATTCATCGATTCAATGATGTTGTTGAAATTTGTATTAACGTCGAATGGCGTCGACGGGCTATCATTGAGTTTGACGGCATCATCAGAAGTAAAGCCGGTGGCAATCTGTGCAGTCGACTTGTACTTCTTGTCCATCCTGGAGATGAAGTAGTACGCAATCAATACGGACACAACCGGTACACAAACAAGTACCACCCATTTAACATTCACCTTCAACTTAGAGAAAAAATTCATTCAATTAAATATTGATCAAAGTTACTTAAAAAAACGATGCGGGAGATGGTGAGGTTTCATCGATTTATGATGATCAGAGCTCCAATCGATTGCATAATCCTTT
>DASVBA010000522.1:0-3041 GCA_036376095.1 Chryseolinea sp. | reverse complement strand
CTCTGGACCGTCTTGTTAATCTTTACCGGTGTTTCTTGTAAAAAGGGCAGCACTACGGCAGACACGACTCCGCCGGAAGAAAACAGATTTACGACAACGATCATTACCAAACCCGGAGCATTGGATGAGCCGATGGAAATGGTTTTCACGCATGATGAACGAATACTGTTTGTGGAGCGCAAGGGAGCGCTCAAATCATTTGATCTGAAAACCAACCAGGTAAAGACCATTGCAAGTATTCCAGTCAATACAAAATACAAGAACAAAGAAGGGAGGGTAACTGAAGCCGAAGAAGGTTTAATGGGAATTGTCGCTGATCCAAACTTTGATAAGAATCATTGGATATACATGTATTATGCAGACACGGCTGAGGCTAAACACGTCCTCGCGAGATGGGAACTTCATGGTGACTCGTTGTATGCTGATACGAAAAAAATCGTCCTTGAGGTCCCTACACAACGAGAGACCTGCTGTCATACCGGGGGAGGAATGGTTTTCGACAAGGATGGAAATCTTTTTCTGACAACCGGAAACAACACAGGGAATCCGATAGCTGGAACGTCAGGGTTGGACGAACGTCCTGACCGGTCAAGTTGGGACGATCAAAGGACTGCAGGGAATACGAATGACCTTCGCGGCAAGATCCTTCGCATCCACCCGGAAGATGACGGTTCTTATACGATTCCTAAGGGCAACCTCTTTCCAGAGGGAACGGCTAAGACAAGACCTGAAATTTATACAATGGGTCATCGCAATCCATGGAGAATCTCCATCGACCATGAAACCGGATATATTTATTGGGGAGAAGTTGGTCCTGACGCATCAAAGGATTCCATCATAGGTCCCCGTGGTTATGATGAATTCAACCAGGCTAAAAAACCCGGCTTCTTCGGCTGGCCATATTTCATTGGCGACAACAAAGCCTACAGCATGTTCGACTATGCAACGGATAGTGTAGGCGAAGTGTTTAATGTTGATCATCCTGTGAACAACTCACCTAATAACACAGGTCTTACGGAATTGCCAGTCCCTCAAAAAGCTTTTATCTGGTATCCTTATGCTAACTCACCCGAGTTTCCTTTAGTAGGAAGTTCAGGACGTAGTGCGACAGGTGGGCCGGTGTTCAGGTCATCGGACTTTAGAAACGCGAAGCGACCTTTTCCAGGGTACTTTGAAGGAAAGTGGTTGATCGTAGAATTCATGAGAGGTTGGATAATGACCATAACGATGGACGATAAAGGCGACTATAAATCAATGGAAAGATTTTTACCGAAGGAAAACTTCAGCAGTGCCATCGACATGAAATTCAGTCCCGATGGAGACCTTTACGTTCTCGAATACGGATCCGCCTGGTTCCGGGGTAACGAGAATGCGCAGATTAAGCGGATCGAATTCAATGGCGGAAACAGGAAGCCGGTGGTTCACATTGCAGCTGACAAGACCGTCGGGGCAATTCCACTTCACGTTAATTTATCGTCAGCTGGGACCCACGACTACGATGACTATGACAAGAATGCTTTGAAATACGAATGGGTCGTTAAATCGGATAACGGCTTCGAAAAAGTAATAGCGGAAGCTAATCCCGCGCTGACGTTGGACAAAGCCGGCACGTACACGGTTAATTTTACAGTGACGGATTCGAAAGGCGAAAAAAACAGCCAGATGCTGGAGTTGAAAGCAGGTAATGATGCACCGGTCGTCGACATTGAAATCTCACAGGGGAACAAGACGTTCTTCTTTCAAAAAAGCAAAATTGCGTATAGCGTGAACGTAACAGACACTGAAGATGGCACTCTTGCTGATGGGAAAATCAAAAACAACGAGGTAGCGATCAATTTCGATTACGTGCCAGAAGGTTTTGATTTAATTGAAATAGCGCAAAACCATCGGGCGGCCGACGAATGGGCTGTGTTTTCTGCAGGGCTTAACCTGATAAATAAGAGCGACTGTAAATCCTGCCACCTGATGGATAAAAAATCTGTCGGCCCGAGTTACCTCGACATCGCGGCAAAATACAAGGGTAATAAAGAGGGACAGGAAAAGATAGCTACGAAGATAATTGAAGGGGGAAGTGGAGTTTGGGGAGATCATGCGATGAGTGCGCATCCCCAGATCACAATGCAGGACGCTAATACGATCGTGAAGTATATTATTGGATTGGCCGAGAAGAAGTCCTCGACGATGGCGCTGCCACTTTCCGGCACGTTCGTGTTGACTTCACCCCAGGATGATAATGGTCGGGGCGGATACTTGCTGAGAGCTGCTTATAAAGACCGGGGTACGAAGGATCTCGGATCGATTGCTGCTGAAAAAATCATACCTCTGCGTAACCCTGTTGTTGATCCGGAAAAAGCCGACTCGTCAAAAGGCGTGATGGTGATGACCACTCCAAGGCGTTCGCTGAACATGGTGGGATCAGGAGGGCACCTGGGCTATCATGGTCTGGATATGAATGGAATCAAAGAAATCGAAGTGTTGGTCCAGGCGTCACCTCGTGCCGGAGCGTCCGGCGGCACTATTGAAGTTCGTCTCGATTCTCCGGAAGGGAAGCTTATAGGTACATCAGAGGCGGTGGTTCCACGAGAGATCAACTTTCGGCGACTGATGGCAAATAATCCTCCTCCATCTGCACAGAATCGCAGGAATACGGGAACTCCGACCCCACAACCTGATTTTGCAACGCGGATGAGAATGTCGTCCATCCATGCCGTTATTCCCATCGAAAGTGCGGAAGGCTTGCACGATGTCTATTTTGTTTTTAAGAATCCGCAGGCAGCGTCGAATCAGATTTTGATGCAGGTCATCGAGATCGAATTCCGTCAGAACCTTTCACCGCCGAAGGCGCAGTAGGGGTTGGAGGGTATAAGGTATAGGGTATAAGGTATAGGGTATAAGGTATAGGGTGGGGGGTGCATCCAACCCACACCCACACCCCAACTCATAACCCATAACTCATAACTCCTAACTCCCTCTTTTGTGAGAAAGTCTGTTCCAAAATTGGGACCGTGGTAAGTTGGGAAGGGTCAAAACCGGTTCATTTA
>DASVBA010000519.1:0-4389 GCA_036376095.1 Chryseolinea sp. | reverse complement strand
ATCTGGATATGCTTCTGGTGAATCATGCAAATATGTTTTATGCAGCTTTCTTCAACACTCGCCGACTCAGGAATTTCAGACATCCGTATTTTGGAAATAAACTGTATCGGAATGATGCAACACATTCATCCACTGCTCAGCCCGGACAAAAAGTTTTGTTCACGGAGGTAACTGCAGAAACAGGTTTGCACGGAAGCGGTTTGAACTTTGGCCTTAGTGCGTCAATCAGCGATTTAAACTTTGATAACTGGCCTGACATCTATGTTACTAATGATTATGAAGAACAGGATTTTTGCTATATCAATAACCGTGATGGAACGTTCCGTGAAGTGTCACACAAGGTTTTTGGGCACTTGTCAAAATTTGGAATGGGTTCTGATATAGCTGATATGAATAACGATGGCCTTCAGGATATATTGGTCCTCGACATGCTTCCGGAAGATAATCGAAGGCAAAAATTACTAAAAGGACCTGACGAGTATGACCGATACACGTTAGCAGTGGACAGCGGCTATCACCACCAGTATATGCGCAACACACTCCAACTCAATCGGGGATTTGAAACAGATAGTCTCCCGCGATTCAGCGAGATCGGGCAGTTTGCGGGCATCTCAAACACAGACTGGAGTTGGAGTCCATTCTTTGTTGACCTGGATAATGACGGCTATAAAGATATTTTTATCACGAATGGATACCTACGTGACTTCACCAACCTCGACTTCATGAAATATACAAGTACAGTGTATAATGAGGCAAAGGCTGCGAATAAACCCGTTGATTATCTGAATCTCATTCAACAATTGCCGACTACACGCTTGAGTAATTATGCATTTAAAAATAAGAACGGCATCGAATTTGAAAACACCAGTGCCGCGTGGGGACTAACCCATCAATCCGTATCTAATGGAGGGGTCTATGCAGATCTGGATAACGATGGTGACTATGACCTTGTCACTAACAATCTGAACGATGCTATTTCGGTTCTGCGAAACAATCAAAACGAAATACAGAAAAATAGTTTTGTTAAAATAAGACTCAAAGGAAAAGCACCGAATACCAATGGGCTGGGTGCCAAAATCGTTGTCACCGCCGACGCTATGGAAATCTTTCAAGAGGCTTATTTTACGCGCGGATATGCCTCAAGTGTTGAGCCCGTTTTAACGATTGGCTTGGGCAAAACTAAAGTCATCAAGGAGATAAAGGTGTACTGGCCAGACGGTCTGCAATCAGTAATGACGAATGTCACCGCCAATCAGTTGATCACGATTGAACATGAACAAGCAGAACCCTCAACCGTAAAGAAGAACGCGTCCCCTAATAAAACTCTTCTTATCGATGTAACCGAAAATTCCGGCCTTGATTATCGGAACATTGAAAATAAATTCATCGACTTCAAGATGCAACGGTTGATCCACTATCAGCTGTCCAGGCTTGGAGGCAAACTTTCAAAAGCCGATGTAAACAAGGATGGGAATGATGACGTGTTTTTTGGCGGCGCGACAGGGAAATCCGGTTCACTTTTTTTGGGGAACGATGATGGAACTTTTAAGAAAAGCATCGCTCAACCTTGGGAACAAGATGAAGCCTTTGAAGATATGGGTTCAGTTTTTTTTGATGCGGAAGGAGATGGGGATGATGACCTTTACGTGGTCAGCGGTGGAAGTGAATTTGTTGCTGGCGCTCCACTTTATCAGGATCGTCTTTACGTGAACAATGGCGCTGGAGTTTTCAGTAAAGCGTCAAATGCCATTCCTCTCGAAACAACGAGCGGGGGTTGCGTTACGGCTGCTGACTATGACAAGGATGGGGACTTGGATTTGTTTGTAGGAGGCAGACACACTCCTGCTAACTATGCTGTTATTCCAAGAAGTTATTTGCTGCAAAACAACTCAAAGGGAAATGTTATCAAGTTTTCTGATGCAACGAATAGCGTTAATCCTGATTTGGCAAACTGCGGCATGGTAACGGCTGCCGTATGGACCGATTTTAACAATGATTCATGGATTGATCTGATTGTGGTGGGCGAATGGATGCCGGTTCGAATTTTTCAAAATCACAAAGGAAAACTGATCGAGCAAGCAGATTTGCCGCAATTGGAAAAGAGTAACGGCTGGTGGTGCAGTATTTTTCCAGCTGATATTGACGCTGACGGTGATCTGGACTATTTTTTAGGAAATTCAGGTACGAATCTTCAATTCAAGGCATCGGCAAAAGAACCAATTCAGCTTCATGCTGATGATTTCAACCAGGATGGAGTTCTCGATCCGATTATAACCTATTACATCAAGGGGCACAGTTATCCATTGGCAAGCCGGGATGAGCTTTTGGAACAGGTCAACTCCCTCCGTAAGAAATTCATTAAGTATGAGGACTATTCAAACGCTGCCCTTGAGGATATTGCAACAGAAGAACAACTCGAAAAATCCTACAAGTTCAGTGCTTATACATTACACTCTTCCTGGCTTGAAAACATAGAAGGTAAGGACTTTAAGCTTAGGTCATTACCTCCCATGGCACAACTCTCGAGCATAAACGGTTTCTTATATGACGACTTTGACGACAATGGCTCGAGCGAGCTATTGACCGCCGGGAACTTTTTTCCATTTAAGCCTCAATTAGGAAGGAGTGATGCCTCCACCGGACTTGTGCTTACCTATCAGCAAGGTGAATTGAAAGTAAACAGCGGAACGCTTTCGAATGTATGGCTAACAGGCGATATTCGCGATGTGGCCTTGCTGCATTTTAAAAGCGGAGTGAAAAGAGTGGTGGTTTCACGGAATGATGATCGGGCAGGTGTATTCGCTTTCACGGATCGATAACCGGAAAGATTCTATGATTTGATCTGGTGGCAGCGTTGCCTCAGCTGTAAGTTCAGTTTTTTTGTTATGTCTTTGTACTAATGAATTTATTATATTGAAATATTATGAAAAACACGTATGGAAGCTCCTCTAGAAGAGGTGCACTTAAAATGATGGCAGGTACAACAGCAATGGCTGTGGTTGGTTCTGCTATTTCGCATCGACTTTCTGCCGCCGAGGCTACCCTGGAAGATGGTCTTAAAGGAAAAGTAAATCATTCCGTTTGCAGGTGGTGCTACAATAGTATCCCGCTCGAGGATCTGTGCAAAGCCGCAAATGAAATAGGCTTAACCTCCATCGAATTGACCGGGCCTGACGAATGGCCGATCCTGAAGAAGTACGGACTTACTTCGGCAATGCCGTGGGGAGCAGGTAAGGGTATCGTTGATGGCTTCAATAATCTTGATCTTCACGATGAGCTCGTGAAAAGCTATACTGAAGTGATCCCCAAAGCGGCTGCAGCTGGATTGACGCAGATCATTTGCTTTTCAGGAAATCGTAAAGGTCTGGATGATGAAAAAGGTATTGAGAATTGCGCCATAGGACTGAAAAGACTCATGCCTGTTGCCGAAAAGCATAAGGTTACCATGGTGATGGAATTGTTAAACAGTAAAGTTAATCACCCCGACTACCAATGCGACCACACTGCATGGGGCGCCGCTTTATGCGACAAAGTGGGATCGGATAGGTTCAAGCTTCTTTATGATATCTATCATATGCAGATCATGGAAGGTGACGTGATTGCGACGATCAAGAAATATCAGAAATACATCTCACATTATCATACCGGCGGCGTACCGGGTCGAAATGAAATTGACGACACTCAGGAGCTTAATTATCCGGCCATCATGAGAGCAATCCTGGAAACAGGCTACAAGGGATACGTTGCCCAGGAGTTCATTCCCAAAAGAGAGGACAAGATCGCGTCGCTGAAACAAGGCGTTCTCATCTGTGACGTATAAAATGCATCAATTGCCACGGGCTTTAGCCCGTGGGCATTTTTTCAATCCGGCGTCCACTGAAGAGTAGCAATCTGCACAAATCAATATTGTGCCATGGGAAATTTGTTTTCTGGAAATAAATGTTTTTTTTACATTTATAAATCACTCTTAAACACCAGCCCATGAATTTCGTCAGAACCGCTCTAATTCTTTTGCTCCTGTTTGCCGGAACTATCCATGCTCAATCTACCGACAACCGGATCATTGCCAGCCCCGAGTTAAGTAAGCATATGATCAGCCGCCACATTTATGGCCACTTTTCCGAGCACCTTGGCAGATGTATTTATGGAGGATTTTTCGTGGAGGAAAACTCTTCGATTGCCAACACGCGAAGGATCCGCACCGACATTGTTGATGCGCTGCGCAAGATCAAGATACCTAACCTTCGGTGGCCCGGCGGTTGCTTTGCGGACGAATATCATTGGAACGACGGTATAGGCGACCGGGCAAATAGGCCGAAGATGATAAATACGCATTGGGGTGGCGTTGTGGAGGATAACAGTTTTGGTACCCACGAATTCCTCGACCTT
>DASVBA010000518.1:0-3574 GCA_036376095.1 Chryseolinea sp. | reverse complement strand
TCGACGATGCAATTTCAGAAGGCGAAGCAACCCGCAAAGGCAAACTGGATACTTGGTCATACGGATACCGTTATCAACTTCACGTCGGCTATCATTTCGGAAGAAAGAGGTAGGCATAGCGGATTGCAAACATCAACAGGTAAGGAACCGGATACCACCAGACTACTAGTATCGTGTTTCTGACAATCAATAGTAAGTTCCTTCCTGTACCAAGTTTCAGCCATTCTCATCCTGGCTCCACCTTCAGAAGGCTCCTTCAATTATTGAAGGAATAGCTGACACTAAATTGAACGCGATTAGCGCTTCCGCTATTGCCGTCAATGTCTTCACGTGTGCCGTACAGGTATTCTATCCCGGTGAACGCATTTTCAGCGAAGCGCCATAACAAGTTTACTGCTAGATAACTGATATTTGAGACGCTGTCAAAAGGTTGTCCGCTTATATTGTCGTCCTCTCCATAGTTGTATACTGCAAGCGAACTGAAAGAGGGTGACCACGCATGAAGATAAGAAACTGTATACCCAACACCGGTCAGAGACTCAAACTGATCATCGTCATCGATAACTGCAGATTCCCCGCCACGATAGCGTGCAACGCCAGGTCCGTACACTACCTGAAACGACAGCTTGTCTTTTTTTAGGACATTCAATTGGCCTGAAAGATTACCACCATAAAGCGCCACGTCTTGTGTCTCATTCGTAGTAGATCTGTAACGAAGCTTGCCGGCAAAACCTGAAAGTTGCAGGTGGCCCCAGGGTTTGGTGACTCGATAACGCGCAGTAAAATCCGGCAACGGACTTTCAGTCTTTCCCGAAGTTATTTGCGCGGTCGCGCTGGGTTCTTCGACCGCCATCGCCAGGTAGGCGTCTTTTGAAGTGGATATTTTATAGCGGAGCAGCGCGTGCCTTGCGAACGCATAGGCCCCCGGCTTTTCAAAATCCAGGGTCGGTGGTATCATCGATTCATCCATGAAATTGCTCCATGTTTGACCAGCGAGCCACTTGCCTGCTACCTCAACATAAGCATGACGAAGTCTGAATGCCCCGCCAGTCCCGTAAAAATCACCTTCAATGTAGCCTCTCAGTTCTCCGACTTTCGTAGGTGATCGAACATCAAGAAAAAGCCGTGTTTCTTTGGCGTGCATATGCGTGCTTTCGCCCTGCGAACCATCCGTCGGGATTTTGGAGACATCAAAAAAGTCGGGTGAATTGATGGGATTGAAGTCATGGATCAGATCAAACTTAACGTACCCACCGATTTTCAGGCGAAACGGAGTTTTTGGAACCTGCAGCCAACCCGGTGGCAGTTCTTCAGCCTGTTCAGTTTGCTGAGCATTAACGCTGATGGATGAGACAACCATTACCCCTATCAAAAGGATAATGGAAAATGATATTTGCGGCTTCATGCTACTGAATCTGATCAATCGTCAACTTTCTGCCATTCATGGCTTGAACAGGTCGATTGTTGTTCTTAAGACGGGAGGAGAAAGCCTCAATTTGACCTTTGCTCAACGTGAACTTATTTCTCAGAATAAGCCACTCCACATTTTCAGTGCACGGCGGCGTAGTAAACGAACCAATATAATGGTAAGCAGATATATTCTTGGGGACATGAACATTGAGATCCAGTTTTACATCGGTGAAATGAGTGCTTTCACCGGGTAAGCTCGGCATATGTTCAATAATTTTTGCAAAGTTGTCATTAGCTTTTCCTTCCTCAAAAAGTAAACCGATCACCCCGAAGCTGCCATCTGAACTTTGATGTACCCAGTGCATCTCCAGAGGAAAGTGTTTGCCGTCCACGGTATGCTCGCTGGGTGTGTGAAAATGAAATTGCTTAAGGTTATATGTTCTGTCGTTCAATGTGAATGAGCTTCCTTCTTCAACAGTTACCTGTATGGTGTGCCCATTGTCAAGTATATCATCCACGTGCTCATGATGCGCTATCTTTAGTGAGGACGTCTTGTAATCCAAACTTAGATTTGGACTACCGCTTTCCGACTTGGAAATGATATCAATTGGTGATTGATTTTTCCCTTCGCCACATGCGGCATAGACAGGAGTAAGGGACCCCCAGTGCGAGGGATCTACATCGCCGCTATATCCCCAGTGAACAGGTCTGGCAGATGGCTTTGTTTCAGGCGCTGGCGCCGCCGCTACAGAATCCTGCGCAGCGTTGTCCTCTGCTTTTTTGGTAGCGCAGGATAATGGAATGAGTGCTGCAAGTAAGCACGCAAAATTGTTAAGGTTTAACTTCATAAGAGAGAGTTTTTAGTTTTGAATAAAGGTCAAGAAATGCGGAAATTTTATACCCGATGTTAAGTTTGTCTAGATAAGTTTATTTACAACGCATAGACCTCACGCTGAACAACATCCAATTACCTCACATCGTGTAAACAGAACGCCTGCGCCACAAACTAACAAATATAAACATCCTCAAAAAGCCCATAAGTAAAAATGATGTTACTTTTGTCGGGCGATCCCGTTCGATATTCGGCATTTGCAACCGGTGGGCTAGTGACGGGTGTGCAAGAGTATGCGTTGCTCCGCACTGGTTTTAGCTACCAGCCCTGCTGAACGCCTGCCAGCCCTGTTATTTATCAGAGCGGAGAACAATCGTCGGGGAAAATGCAGGCCGTTGGGATGTGGGTTAAACACAAATCGCGTGTAAAGCAAATTATATATGAATGAGGGCCTAAAGATTGAGGCGACGTTGGGATCTATGACAAAAGTCAGTGTCTGAACCTCTGGCAATTCTATCTTAGTTACGTAAATTTAATGCATGGTGATTCCACTTTTTAACGGCCAATAAACATTCACGTGCGTTCGCTTATTCTCAATCTTCTTATATTGATCTTAGCTGTTCACGGAGCTATAGCGCAACACAAAACAGATTCTTCCAAAACTTCAGTCACGAAAAAAGCTTTCCGCGCCGGATTGAAACTGGTCTCTACAAATCCTACCGATACCATCGTTAACGTAGAAAGTATTGATAATTTCACTCAGTTTGCGGGAAAGACGATACGAAACATATATGTGGAGCGAATAGGGTTTGAAAGATCTATTTACGATAGCGCAAAGAAAGTTTCCACGACAATTTCTAAAGCGGCAAACGCACTGCACGTCAACACGCGTGAAAAAACTATCCGTCAGCATATTTTCTTTAAACAATATCAACCACTCAATCCTTACGAACTTGCCGATAATGAAAGATTTATCCGCGACAAAGATTTCATTCTGGATTGTCGCATAGTGGCCATCCCGGTTGAAGGTACAGACTCTGTCGATGTGACTGTGGTTACAAGAGATGTCTTTAGCTTGGGAGCAACGATCGGAGGCAGCTTTCCCACTGCTCCGAAGATTGGTTTATATGATGCGAACATAATGGGTAAAGCGCAACGCCTTCAGTTTACTGCGTTGATTGACCAGGACCGGTCACCGAAATTTGGTTACTCTATCTTATATCGCAAGAGCAGTCTTTTTGGAAGTCTGACCAACCTTGATTTCGAATACACTCAAATCAACACGGGGCTTAGTGTCGGCGACGAGAATGAATTTGCCTACTTGGTACGACT
>DASVBA010000496.1:0-5064 GCA_036376095.1 Chryseolinea sp. | reverse complement strand
CAACAAAATACGTCAGGGGAGGCACTGAAGTGACCCTTGATATCATACGGAACGGAAAGCCGCTCATTAAAAAAGGATTGATCCCTATACGTCCACTGGAATCATTCAAAGGAATTGTTACGGAATACAAATCCATTAGGTCACCATACGGCTACAATGTGCAGGTGATCATTACACGACCGGAAGGCACGAGCGGAAAAATTCCGGGAATATTCTTCGTACGGTGGATGAGTTGTGATCCCATCGAAAAACCAGTCTCGAGAAAACATGGTGTGGCCCGAATGCTCGAAGACTTTATTGTCAAGTCGGGTTATGCCGTGATTCGGGTGGAGAAACCGGGATTCGGCGACAGCGAGGGCCCTTGCTGTTACGACGCGGACTTCAATCACGAACTTGCTGCACATCGTGAGGCTTACAACGTGTTCCGCACACTGGAGTATATCGATCCGGAAAGGATCATCGTGTTTGGACACAGCAATGGTGCTGCTTATGCGCCAATGGTCCCCGGTGAACATCAGCCGGCAGCGTTTATTGTCTCCGGCGGATGGGCCAAAACCTGGTATGAGCATATGCTCGAATACAGCCGAAGAGATCTGCTATTAAGCGGCGTAGCGCCGGAAGAAATCACCAGAAGGATGAAACTCGTTAGTGAATTCTATACTGACTATCTCATCCACAAAAAATTGCCGGGAGAAATTCTTCTTCAAAAGCCGCGGCTGAAGGAAGCATGGTCCGATGAACCCGATCACCAATGGGATCTGCCTGCCTCCTACGTACAGCAGCTTCAGGACCTTAACATCTCTGCCGCGTGGAGCAAGGTGAAATCGCCAACCTATGTTTTTTACGGTGAGTATGACGCTGCTATGGTCGAGGATGATCATAAGAGTCTAGCCGAACTTGTAATAAAAAATGGCGGCCAGGCAACGTACGAATTTGTGCCGAAGATGGATCACAGTCTATTCTGGTTCGAAAATCAACACGATGCGGTGAATGACTTTTATGGCAAGGGCTTATACAAGGACGAGCTTGCATTGAAGCTCATAAAATGGATGAAGACGATAGTTGAATAGGCGGCCCACCCGGACGACCTTCGTAAATAAATGCTCCGTAGGGTCCAACTGAGTAAATCGCTCTCGCTCTATATATATAGTGTCAAAATATGGTGCAAACAGTTTTTTTTTGCACATTTAGGCGTGGGATTGCTGCCCTATTAAGGATCATGATTCGTTGTTTGCCTGCCCGATAACCGGCGGGTTATCCCATCCTTTATCCAAAATCAGAACGAGTTTGATTTATCCTTAATCCAGACGGTAACAATCCAACGACACGCCGTGAAACTGGTCTTTTTACAAAAAATAACCGATAGCGGGGTAAGAAGGGATGATCCTCCTTCCAGAAAACGGGGAATTATCCTTTCGAATTTCGTGGCATTGACGCTGGTCGCTGCGAATATCCTGATATTCCTCATTATACCCGGTAACCATAACATCTTCGGATTTCTTGAAATGTTATTGGCCGTCGTTGTCTTCTCGTTCCCAATCCTGTTGAATCGTTGGCACTTTACTACGTTCAGCAGACTTTACGAATGTTATCTTCCAACTATCATCATTTTTTGGTACATGACGAACGTGATGAAACAGACGGACGTAGTGCCCATTTCACTTTACGACGGCTTGAGATTCTATTTGTTGGCGGCCAGTTGCATTCCTTACCTGATCTTCGAGAGAAAGAATTCAATGCTTCTGATTGCGGGGATCCTTCCCAACTTTATTGCAATAGTCTTCTGTGATCAGTTGCTGGAAGTTGTTGGTGTTGGTTATAAGGGCAACGGCATTGTTGATGCCGGGTATGAATTCACCAATATCAGGGTATTCATAGCCTACCTCGTTATCAATGGAATTTGTATGGCATTGAAGTTCATTGTAGACAACAGCGATACCTTGAACACGAAGTTGATTACAGAACTGGCAGCAAAGAATAAACTTATCCGCGAACAGTCTGAAGAACAGATTCGGCACAGCGAAAACAAATATCAATCACTGTTTGAGCAGGCCTCAGATGCTATCGTGATCACTGACCTTGAAGGGAATTTTACGGACTTTAATCCAAAGATGTGTCAACTGCTTGGCTATACTCGTGAGGAACTTATCGGAATGAACATAACAAAATTTCTGGACGAAGCGCAGCTTGAACAAGATCCTGTTCGTTTTGATCTTCTGGCCCGTGGCGAGCTCCGCTTTAACGAAAGACGGATGGTACGTAAGGATGGGAGCATTGTCGAAATTGAGAACAGTGTCAAGAAGATGAGTGACGACAGGCTGCTGGGCATCCTGCGTGATATTTCTCCCAGAAAGAAAATTGAGCAGGACCTTCGGGAGGCGGAGGCAAAGTTCCGGAACCTCGTGGAACAGTCATTAGTTGGGGTTTACATTATTGTGGATGCGAAATTTGTCTATGTGAATCCAAGGTTTGTAGAAATCCTTGGATACACCCAGGATGAATTGACAGCCATGGCCTCCATTGGCGATCTCATCCATCCCGATGATCGGGATCTGGCTACGGAGAATGTTCGAAGTCGCATTTCCGGAGAAAAAGAAAGCGCCCGGTATGAATTAAGAGGGATTAGAAAGGATGGCACAACCATCTGGGGAGAAGTGTACGGTAGTCGTACGCAATATTCCGGGAAGGTCGCCATTATTGGCACATTGGTCGACATATCAGACCGGAAAAAGCTCGAAGAGCAACAATCACTTTTTGTGTCGATGGTAAACTCTTCAGAAGACGCTATTATCAGTAAGACGTTAGATGGCAACATTACCACATGGAACAGGGGCGCAGTCAAGTTATTCGGGCTATGAGGCGGACGAAGTATTAGGAAAACATATTTCCATTCTGATCCCGGAAAGCAGGTGGAAGGAAGAAGACCACATACTGCGAATGATCAGTGATGGCAACGCCGTCGAAAATTTTGAGACACAACGGAAGCGAAAAAATGGCGAGCTTATCTATGTCTCTCTTACCGCATCACCTGTACGAGATGGCACGGGTAAGATTGTAGGTGCCTCCCGTATAGCCCGAGATATCACGGCAAGAAAGCGAGCTGAACAGGAGAAGGAACGCACGAGTTACTTACTGAACGAACGCATAAAGGAGCTGCGGACGTTATATGACTCTCACCAAACTCTCCAGGACGATCGCCCCATAAATGAAGCGCTCCAGGAAATTGTTGATATAATGCCTAAAGGATGGCAGTACCCTGCTGTGTCCGCTGCAAGGATCATCTATGGAGACATTGAATTCAGAACCGCGAATTTTCACGAAAGCCCCTTTTCTCAAAGGGCCCGGATTGAAACGCCGGATAGTATACCCGTTGTGCTTGAGCTGGTGTATTTGGAAGAAAAACCCCAAGAGTTCGAGGGGCCGTTCCTAGCCGAGGAAAGAGACCTTATCAACATGTTGGCTGAAATGATCCGGATTTATCTTACCCGCAAACAGGAAGCCGATGCGTTGCGAAACTCCGAAGCAAACCTTAATGCAACAATCAACAACACCACGTTCTTTATCTGGTCCATAAACAGGAAGTATGAGCTCAAAAATATCAATCAACCATTCAGGAATTATATTCGCGATAAATTTGGCATAGAGGTACATGAAGGTCAGTCGATCACCGACATTTACCGGGACGGAGTCCAGATTGAGGAGTTCTCTTCGGCATGGCTAAGTTATTACCGGAAGGCGATGGAAGGCGAATCGTTTGTGGTTGAGGAAGAATACGCCGGCAGATATTTCAAATTTTCGTTGAATCCGATCATTGAAAATGAAATGGTTGCAGGGGTAACCGTTTTTTCCGAAGAGACTACTGAGCTCAAGAAACGGGAAAAGGAACTATCGGAGGCGAACAAACAAATCGATGACCTCAAGCTTATGGCTTTGAGGGCGGCAATGAATCCGCATTTTATTTTCAACACCCTCAACTCCATACAATATTATATTATGGAGAACGACCAGCGAAACGCTGTCAATTACCTTTCCACGTTTTCAAAGCTGATCCGGAGCATTCTCAACCACTCCGTAGTACCCAAGGTCAAGTTGAATGAGGAGCTCGAAATGCTCCGACATTACATTACCCTTGAACAAATGCGTTTCGAAAACAAGTTCGATTTTGCGTTCGATGTAGATCCTTCCATGGATACTGAAAACATTGAAATACCCTCTATGCTTATCCAGCCTTACGTAGAAAATGCGATCTTGCACGGCATTAATAACAAGACCGATCGCGGAATTCTTAAGATCAGCGTGAAAAAGTCACACGATAGCATACTATTCGAGGTTGAGGACGATGGTGTTGGACGGACCGCGACCGGCAAATTACAACAGCAGAAGCTCAGCGACCATAAATCCTACGGAACGACCCTGACACAAGAGCGCCTGAAACTGATCAATACACGTCGCAATGTCTCGTTTGAGATCATTGATCTCGAAAAGGATGGGCTGCCTGCCGGAACGAAAGTAAAAATTTGGATAGCCAGCTAAGAATAGTCTGACGCAAAACGTAAATTAACATTATGCTCAAGAGTATTATTGTCGACGACGAGCTAAAGAGTCGCGAGACGCTGAGGAAGATGGTGACGTCATATTGCGAGGGGATAGAGGTGCTCGCCACATGCCAAAGTGTAAAGGAAGCAGTTGATGCAATTAATACACTGACACCCGATGTTGTCTTCCTGGATGTTCAGATGCAGGGAGAAACGGGGTTTGATCTCCTTTCAAAACTGGAAGACATCAAATTCGAAGTTATTTTTACTACCGCCCATTCCGAATATGCATTAAAGGCGCTTCGTTCATCGGCCATAGATTATTTGCTGAAGCCTATCGATATTAGTGACCTGCAAAAAGCGGTCGCCAAGGTAGAAAAGAAGCAGAATATTCACTTTGCGGAACGACTTCAACAACTTATTCAGAACCTAAAGGGTACAAATTCGGAAAATTACAAGCTGGCAATCCCAATTTCTGACGGGCTCATCTTTATTAAAGCAAACGATATACTGTACTGTAAAGCTTCCG
>DASVBA010000491.1:0-6192 GCA_036376095.1 Chryseolinea sp. | reverse complement strand
CTCTCGCAGTCTTTCGTCCCGATCATACACGTCTTCATAGCGATACAATCTACCGTTGACGACTTCACAAGTAAAGTAGTGAATATAAATAGGAACGGGACTCGGCAGATTGACGGTACGGCGCTCCTGCTTTGCAAGGTACTTGTCAAGAGCGGCAGATCTTTTTGACGGATCGTTTGTCAACAGGTAATGTGCCATTTCAAAAGCTTTTTCCATACGGATACATCCGTGGCTGAACATTCTTACCTGGCGCTTGAACAGCGCTTTAGCATTTGTGTCGTGGAGGAAGACCGCATAGGGGTTGTCAAATACAAACTTTATAATTCCCAGTGAATTCCCCTCACCTTCCCGCTGACGTAAAGAGACAGGGAAGTTATTCTTGTTGAACGTCATCCAGTCAATACTATCCGCGCGCAACACCCTTCCCTGCCGGTCCAGTACATCGAAATTATTACGGGTAACAAACGAAGTATCATGCTGAATGATGGGGAGAAACTCCTCCACGGAAATTTTTCGAGGCACGTACCAGTAAGGATAGAGTGTAAAACATTCCACCATACTGTTGAACGCAGGCGTTGGTGTTTCCTGAGTTCCAACTATTATCCTGGATTCTAACACCGGCTTGCCATCACTCATAACATGGAGCATGAACGATGGAATATTTATTCGAACGTATCTGCCCGCTTCCATAAAATGCTTCTCCACGCGCCAACGTTCTAAATTGACTTCGACGGCCTGCAACATTTTCATCGTGGGTTCCACATCGCTTATTTCCCCTGACAATATCCGGCCTTTGGTTGATGCGTTCGTAGAATCCAAAATTTCCTGTATTGCATGTTTCAAGGCTTTATATTGAGAATAGCCAGGCTCCACCGAGTTCAACGCGCTGACTATTTCACCCTCCCGCAGTGCGCTATGAAGTAGATCAACGCTTACGGAATCAGCGCCCTCATGGACCATTGATACTCCCCTTCTTAAATCGTTCGCCAGCCTCAGGAACGCATCAGTTAATAATACTTCAGTTCGTTCGGGGTACGGCGACTTACGGGAATCTTTCAGTTGGTCCAGTTCATTAAGATGATAACGACCCGGAAGTAAACCGAAATAACGCGCGTTCCTAATTATGGACATCATTGAATCCGCCTTAGCGGTAGGGTGCCTGAGAGAATCGAACCATGCTGTTGAGAAATTCCGTTCCCGGTAGAAATGAACCACTGAGGGGCAGTCAACTAACCGTTTGTAAAGCGAGTCTGAAGGGTCGCGTGGGAGTGCTATCGGCTTAATCGGCTTAACGGCGACCACTGTGCTTGCAATGACAGGAACATGCTGCAGCGTCACGTTTTGCGTTCGGCACGCGGCACTAATCAACAGAGCCACTACAATTGCGTTTCCATATTGAACTCTAATCGACATTTTATGTCTCGTTGGACTTCTGAATGGGTGCCGGCTTTTTAAGGTATAGCAATATCGTCGCCAGCACACCGGAGGCTATGAGGCCGATATCCTCCACAACGCCAAGGCTGACTGCAGCAGAGAAGCCGACCAGGGACCAAAGCAAAGGAATTAACAAAAAGAAAAATGGAAGCCGTTTTACAGAAAACAGGAGTACTCCGAAAGTGAATATCGTTGTCGGACACGGTGTTCCAAAAGTCGGCGATTTCGGGTAGATATGACCCATTGCAAATCCTATTGCGGGATACGCAATCAGTGCGTAGAAAATGAGAACCAGGCCCACGATGGTCTGTCGGTCCAGTCGCGGGGTCAGGGTCACGTTATCGCGGATCACGCCAAAATAAAAGAAGATAACGCTTTGAACGACGAACAGTCCACCGAAAACAAATGCCAGCGGGTTAATCGATGAAAAGTACCCCACGTGGTACACCAGTCCTGTCCAGGCCCAAAGGAACGAAAGCACAGCAAATACCACCTGTCGTGTATTGGAAACATTCCGATAAAAACACAAAAGAACGACCAGAGCAAGTGCAAATAACACCAACTGCGCGGGCCACACCGACAGGTTATAGCGCTCGAAAACACTCATGAATTCTTCAACGGTGAAAGGCATTTGCATAGCGCGGATTTTTGATAAATGTCAGTAGCCGGCGGCGAAAATGCTATGACAAGAGTCAGCTTTGGAACTGATGGCCATCACTGGAGAAAAAGGTTAATGCGTCTAGATTTCGTCATAAATCAACATCAAAATGGAAGCGCACTATTATAATGTAAATGTAACCTGGAACAAGGACCGGATGGGTTTAATGTGTTCGCCTGAGCTACGTCAGAACGGAATGGAGAGTTCATGCATTGAAGTTGCAACACCTCCTCAGTTTCCAAAGGGCATATCAGGAATATGGTCGCCGGAACATCTGTTCACCGCCGCCGTGAGCAGCTGCTTTATGACAACATTCCTTTCGATCGCTGAAAATTCCAAACTGAATTTTAAGTCTTTCCAGTGTAACTCAAGCGGAAAGCTGGATCAGGTTGATGGAAAACTACAAATGACGGAAGTAACGGTAGAGCCCGTGCTGGTGATATCAGACGAAAGAGACCGTGAACGTGCAATGCGTGTTCTTCAAAAAACCGAATCAGCCTGTCTTATCACTAATTCTATCAAGGCACGTGTTATTATGAAACCAACGATCAACGCAGAAACATTTGCGGAAATCGGATAGCCGAATTATTGGTCCTTTCGTTTTCGAATCTCTTTTGCGATCGATTCAGGCATCTTCCTGCATTTGCACGCTTTTGAATGGCCGATGTGCCATTTAATTCGTTCTTCAAGCGAAGGATTTTTAGGCATTGGATTCTTCAGATGCCATTCTTTATTGATCTTCATGGTGAGGCTTTTTCATTATCGGTTCCCAACAAAAGGGATAACGTTTTCCATCGCGGATTGTGATCAGCGATCAGCTTTAATATGCCTGCAAAAGGCACAAATAGGATCATCCCCGCCATACCCCAGAGAATGCCGCCAGCGAAAATTGCCAACAACATCACAAGTGTATTTACATTCAACCGATTGCTAACCGCCAGCGGAAAGATCACATTGGCTTCCAGGTACTGAACGAAAGTAAAGATGCCAACGACTCCAACAGGGTACCAAATTGAATCGTAGGTGATCCACGACATGGCAACGGGCAGCAGTGATCCAACAATAATTCCAACGTAGGGTATGAATGTGAGGATCGAAGCAATAAAGCCGAACAAGACCGCATGTGGTACACCAAGTAGTAACAAACCGACGCTGTTCAGTGCGCCCACTATAAGGTATACCAAAGCCATACCCTTTATAAAATTGTAGTAAGCCCGGGTCGTTAAGAATAGTATTTCGCGTAGCCGGTCGTCTGATTCTGTCGGAAACAACCGACTTAGGACTTTCATCCAATAGCGGCGATAGTACAGGATGAGGACGACGTAAACCGGGATTAGGATGAGGAGGACCATTGACACTGCTGAAGCGGAAATGGTACGACGCAATACAGTAATTAAATTACTACCGGATTGATCGGACAACCGTTCTATGAACCCTTGCTGCTCTTCTTTTGAAAACCCGACAACGTCGGCAAGGAACTTGCTTAATTGGGTCAGGGAATTCCCCAGTTTCAGCTGGATAGCAGGCCATTCCTTGACAAAGGCTGACAACTGATAAACCAGAAGGGCTACCAGCAGAAGGCCGAGAATGATCAAGACTGTGAGCGACAGTATGATCGCAATCAATCGTCCGGTTCCTTTCCTCTCCATCCATGCACAAATCGGGTAGAGAACAAAGCTGATGAGCAGGGCAAAGCTGAGAGGAATAAAGAGGTCTTTCCCAAAATACAGGATAATACAGCCGTAAACCAGGTATTGCAAATAAGTCAACAATGTATTTGTATCGCCTGAATGAATTGATCTTCTCATTATATTTTCTTAACTGTATACAACCAATATAACAATATAGTCCGAACTGTATACAGGTTCAATGGCGGCTGAATTCGAGGACCTCTCGACTCTTAGTCTCCTTCTCTGCATCGGAGATGTTCTGAATGCCGCGAATCAAAGCATCAGGATTAAATGAAATCGAATCGATTCCGCAGGAAACCAGGAAACGGGCAAATTGCGGGTAGTCACTGGGTGCCTGTCCGCACAATCCGACCTTAACCCCTTCATCATGGGCTGTCCGGATCAGAGAGGCGATCAGCTGCTGCACAGCTTCGTTGTTCTCGTTGAAGAGATCGCTCACAATGGCCGAGTCGCGATCGATACCCAGCGTGAGTTGGGTCAGGTCGTTTGATCCAATCGAAAATCCGTCAAACACTTTAGCAAATTTTCTAGCCAGCAGAATATTACTGGGGATCTCCGCCATCACGTAGATTTCCAGGCCGTTCAAATGTCTTTTAAGTCCGTACCCTTCCATTACTTCAAGTACTTTCTCACCTTCTTCCACTGTTCTGCAGAAGGGGATCATAACTTTTATGTTTGTCAGCAACATTTCCTCCCGCGCTTTTTTTATAGCCTTACATTCAAGGCCGAAACCCTCGCGGTAACGTTCGTGGTAATAACGACTCGCTCCCCGAAAACCTAGCATGGGATTTTCTTCTTCCGGCTCGAATAACGCTCCACCTAATAATTTTGCGTATTCATTGGTCTTAAAATCGCTCATGCGGACGATAACATCTTTTGGATAAAAGGCTGCAGCTACCAGGCCGACCGACTCGGCAAGCTTGTCAATAAAGAATTGTTTCTTATCCGTATAGCGACGAGTAAGTGCGTGAATCTGTTTCTTGAGTGTATCTTCAGTTAATTGATCGTACTTCACAAGCGCCATGGGATGTATCTGCAAAGTATTGGCGATCATGAACTCCATTCGCAATAAACCAACACCCTTGTTGGGATATGAAGAATAGAGCAATGCCTTTTCCGGATCCGCCAGGATGAACATAGGTTGTGTCCGGGTGTCCGAAATGGTGCTAACGGATATTTCTTTTTCAGTCCAGGATAATATTCCCTCATATACGTGACCTTCGTCGCCGTCAGCGCAGGAAACAGTAATCTCCTGGCCATCGACAAGTTTTTCCGTCGCCGACATCGTGCCGACAACGGCCGGGATACCGAGTTCACGTGCAACAATGGAAGCATGACTCGTCCTGCCTCCCTTATTGGTTACAATGCAGACTGCTCTTTTCAGGAGCGCGTTCCAGTCGGGGTTTGTGATGTCAGCCACGATCACGTCACCTTTCCTGACTTTCGCTCCATCAGCAAGGGACTTTACAATACATACTCGTCCTGCTACCACGGAGCGGCCAACAGCTTTTCCGGATAAGATCGCCGGCGTCCTGTTGACCAATGAGTATTCCTTCATTGTGGTGGTTTTCTTGAGACGAGAGTGCACCGTTTCGGGGCGCGCCTGCACAATAAACAACCTGCCGGTTATACCATCCTTAGCCCATTCTATATCCATCGGCACATTGTAGTGCTTCTCGATGGTCAGTGACCAGTTGCCCAGTAAGGCGACTTCGTCGTCTGTGAGAATGAACTGATCACGCATTGCGGCGGAAACCATCTTCCATTCCGTGTTGGCCGATCGGTCTCCGAATACAAGCATCTGCTCCTTTGATCCTAATGCCCTATGAACAATTGCCGGCCTCCCCGACGGTGACTTGAACAGATAAAATTCATCCGTGTTCACGGCCCCCTGAACTACACTTTCACCCAAGCCCCAGGCGCCGGTGAGATAGATCAGATTCTTATTTCCGGATTCAGGTTCGATCGTGAAAATCACGCCCGCACTCCCCTTGTCAGACCTTACCATTACCTGCACGCCGACGGAAATGCCGACGGTGAGATCACCAAAACCGTTGTCGATCCGGTATTTAATAGCACGTTCGTTAAAAAGAGAGGCGTAACATTTCACGATCGCCTGAAGAAGTTTATCAGAGCCGGAGACATTCAAAAAAGAGTCGTGCTGTCCTGCAAAACTCGCGGTGGGTGAATCCTCTGCCGTAGCACTGCTTCTTACCGCTAACGAGGGATTCAGTCCTACCTCCATCAAATCGTTGTAGGCATGATGGATATCTTTTTCAACCTCTTCCGGAAACTTTCCTTCAATAATCAACTTTCTACAGGCTTGTCCAACGTCCGAAAGATTAGCCAGCGTGCTCCGGTCCAATGATGCCATTTCTTTTTTCAGTCGCTCAACAAGGTGGTTATGCA
>DASVBA010000489.1:0-4153 GCA_036376095.1 Chryseolinea sp. | reverse complement strand
TTCTTAAATCAAATTTATTTGCCATGAAGATCGAACAAATTTATACCGGTTGTTTAGCGCAGGGTGCTTATTATATCGAAAGCGATGGAGAAGCAGTAGTCATTGATCCTTTACGTGAAGTACAACCTTATATAGAGCGTGCCCAACGCAGCGGTGCTAAAATCAAATATGTTTTTGAAACACATTTTCATGCAGATTTCGTCTCAGGTCATATCGACCTTTCAAAAAAAGTAAATGCTCCGATTGTTTATGGGCCCGATGCAGAGACCGAATATTCAATCTACAATGCAAAGGACGGTGAGGAGTTCGCTCTTGGAAAAGTGAAGATCAGAGTCTTGCACACGCCGGGTCATACTCCTGAATCCACGTGTTACCTATTGATTGATGAGCATGGTAAGCAACATGCAATATTCACAGGTGATACATTGTTTGTCGGTGATGTCGGCCGGCCCGACCTGTTAGACGGCCTGATGAGCCCCGAAATGCTGGCGGGAATGATGTACGATTCGCTGACAACAAAGATAAAGACGTTACCCGACGATGTAATTGTTTATCCAGCACACGGACCCGGTTCCGCCTGCGGGAAGAACATCGGCAAAGAGACATTTTCAACTATAGGCGAACAGAAAAAATTCAACTATGCTCTTAAGGATATGAGCCGCGACGAGTTCGTAGAAAAGATAACTGACGGGATACTGCCTCCGCCTCAATATTTTTTCGAAGACGCACGTATAAATAAGATGGGCTACGAACCTATTGAGGACGTAATACGCGAAAACACCAGACCGTTATCTGAAGCTGACGTCAGAAAGTTTGTTAACGACGGGGCAGTAATACTGGACACTCGATCAGCGGACGACTTTGAAAAAGGATTTATTCCGGGCTCAGTGAACATTGGACTCAATGGTCAGTTTGCTGTCTGGGTTGGCACACTGATCGACATCAACAAAAAGATTGTGCTCATAACAGATAAAGGTAAAGAACAGGAAACGGTCCTCAGACTTGCACGGGTCGGCTATGAAAATGTCGTTGGATACCTCGATGCTCCTCTGAGTTCGTATAGTACTTTAGAAAACGTTCACTCCATTGACGCAACCGAGGTCGGTGCTGAGATCGGGAAAGGTGCGGAAGTCCTTGACGTGAGGAAGCACGGTGAATGGAACATTAGTCATCTGAAGGCCGCCACATTTCTTCCGCTGACGGAGTTTCCCGGAAATCTTCAGCAGTTGGACAAGCGCAAGACGTACATTGTGCACTGCGGTGGCGGATACCGTTCAATGGTTGCGATCTCAATAATGAAAAACCATGGATTTAAGGACCTGATCAATGTGCTGGGTGGCTTTGGCAGCATGCAAAAGGCCGGTCTCGAAATAGTCACTGAGGAGGTTCTTCTTTGAAGGTTCCCTGATATATGGAGTAAAGAACGGTCAATTATGACCGCACTTTCAATCGTTTGAAATGATGTGTTGAATATCTGATCATTTTAATCGGCGATAGTGGAATGATCTCCCTTCAAAATGAAGTATTATTAAGTATAAATCGCTTCATTTTGCATGGCCATTAAAGTCGCTATCCGGCACCAAACTTCTTATCAATATGACAGGCCGGTAAATCTGTCGCCGCACACTTTCAGGCTCCGACCCGCGGCGCATTGCCGAACACCGATCCTTGCATATTCCTTAAAAATCAAACCGGAAAAACATTTTATAAACTGGCAGCAGGATCCCTTTGGAAATTTTCTCGCTCGCGTTGTATTTCCAGAGAAGACCACCTCATTTCATTTTGAAGTGGAAGTCATCGCTGAAATAGTGGTCATCAATCCATTCGATTTTTTTATTGAACAGTACGCTGAAAGTTTTCCATTCAGTTATACGACTCAGGCAAAAAAAGAACTCGCACCTTATTTCGAATTAAGCGAGTCGGGTCAGCTGCTAACATCGTGGATTGAAGAAAACAGACCCGCCTCCGGCATGCGTACGATTGATGTCCTGGTCAAGCTGAATCAAGCGGTGCAGCAACACACCCAGTATACCATACGCCTTGAACCAGGCGTTCAGACATGCGAACAGACTTTGACGCTTCGAAGTGGCTCTTGCAGAGATTCTGCGTGGTTACTGGTACAATTGTTTCGACATCTTGGATTAGCAGCACGTTTCGTGTCGGGATACCTTATTCAACTGAAAGCTGATACAAAAGCGTTGGATGGTCCATCAGGAACCGACCACGATTTTACAGATCTCCATGCTTGGGCCGAAGTCTACGTTCCGGGGGCAGGATGGATTGGCCTGGATCCTACGTCAGGACTATTCGCAGGAGAAGGACATATTCCCTTGTGTTGTACACCAGATCCTGTCAGTGCTGCGCCCGTTACTGGAATGACGGACGTGTGCGAGGTTACCTTTGACTACAAGAATGAGGTTTCCAGGATACATGAAGATCCACGTGTCACGAAGCCGTATTCCGAAGAACAATGGGCAAACATTAACGCCCTTGGTAATCAAATCGAAGAGGATCTTCAGTCCGGCGACGTTCGAATGACCATGGGCGGTGAGCCGACGTTTGTTTCCGTCGATGATATGGAGGCAAAAGAATGGAACACGTCTGCCGACGGACCTCAAAAAAGAGTAGCTGGTTCACATTTGATAAGGAGATTGAAAAATTCCTTCGGTCCGGGTGGGCTTATTCATAAAGGTCAGGGGAAATGGTATCCAGGCGAACGTTTGCCACGATGGCAGTACACGGCAATCTGGAGGAACGACAATTATCCAATCTGGCGAAATGAGGAGTTGCTCGATCTCGACGAAAAAAAAGGATCCTTTACAGTTCAGGATAGTTATAACCTTGCACTGCTTATCACAAAATTCTTAAGCGTACCGGCCGATCATATCCATCCTGCGATGGAGGATGCACTATATTTTTTGTGGGAAGAAAGCAAAGTGCCAACCAACATAGATCCGTATGCGGCGAATCTTAATGATTCACTTGAGAGAAAAAAACTGGCAGAGGTGCTGACAAATGGAATGGATAAACCAGTTGGCTACGTGATCCCGCTAGAATGGAATTACTGGACCAATCGCTGGTTATCCTGTCGATGGGAATTCAGAAATAACCGTTTGGTGTTGATCCCGGGAAATTCAGCAATGGGTTTGCGTTTGCCGCTAAAATCTTTGCCACAGACGTCGAAGTCAAAAGTTCAGCGGCAGGTGGAACGTAGTCCATTTGAGGAGCTGCCTCAATTGTCGAGGCTGCACGAAGCTGTTCAGCAAAGGTATCAGTCGCCTGTTGCTGCTTCTGAAGTTCCCAACGAATTCTACAGTGTTGCGGTAGAAGAACCTGACGAAAAAGAGAAGACTCCAAAGAAGAAAAAATCTGAAGATGATATTGAGGAGCCAAACCCGCTTTTTGATATCTATACCGTCAAGACCGCACTTTGTATTGAGGTGCGCGAAGGTAAAATACATTTGTTTATGCCTCCATTTCAGCATATCGAACACTATCTCGATATGCTTGCATCTATAGAAGCTGCCGCTGATAAATTAAGATGTAAAGTTGTTATCGAAGGTTATGAACCACCTCGCGACAACCGGATCACCAAGCTTGCTGTATCGCCGGATCCTGGTGTTCTGGAGGTGAACATTCATCCAGCTAAAAACTGGAATGAGCTTGTTCATAATTACGATGTATTATTTGAGCAAGCACGCCTGTCTCGGTTGAGTAGTGAAAAATTTATGCTCGACGGAAAGCATACCGGAACTGGCGGCGGCAACCATGTTACTATCGGAGGTGTTAAACCCGCCGATAGCCCGCTTCTTCGACGTCCGGATCTGTTGCGAAGTCTTATCACTTACTGGCAGCATCATCCAGGTTTGTCCTATCTGTTTTCATCGCAGTTCGTCGGACCGACAAGTCAGGCTCCTCGCGTGGATGAAGGTAGGCCGGAAATGCTTTATGAGTTGGAAATAGCATTTGAACAGATACCCAAGAGCGGAGATGTTCCATTCTGGCTGGTAGATAGGATATTCCGCAACCTCTTGATCGACATAACAGGGAATACACACCGGGCTGAATTTTGTATTGACAAATTGTACTCGCCTGATAGTTCAACGGGTAGGCTAGGCATTCTTGAATTCAGGGCCTTTGATATGCCGCCGAA
>DASVBA010000484.1:0-4189 GCA_036376095.1 Chryseolinea sp. | reverse complement strand
CAAATTGTTGTATTCACCAAAGAATAATAGAGTCTTGAGCGTTGTTTCTTCTTAGTCTAGTCAATTGCGACCTAAGCGAGCGTTTTAATTTTCCTTCTTGGCTAAATCCCTCACATTGGCGATATTTCTATTGGAAAAAATAGAAGAAAGTATGAAAGACAAATACAAACTTTTAGCCGGAACATTTCCTCTTATCATCTTTATTCTCCTGTTGTCATGCGGGCAAAAAAATAGCGATCGCGCATCTTCTACTGACAGCACCGGCAGTAATGCGCTTGGTGGAGGGAAAGACATTACTGCGTTAACTGACCAGGATATTGCTGATGCTTACATTTATTTGCTAAGCCGCGAATTAGTATTAAAACAGGAAAGAATCGATTTCGAAAATGAAGGTTTCAAATGGAATCAAATAATTTACCGTGATCCAGGTGGTGTAGCATGGCCTAACCCTAATCTGGATGTAGCGTACAGTGAAGCATGGGTAGCTGTTGACGAGACCACCTGTGTGGTATTGGAAATACCCGAAATAAGAGGGCGCTATTATACATGGCACATGTTAAACGGATGGGGAGAAACAATACTTAACATTAATGAAAGGACATACCCTCAACATCCCTATGGAAAGTTTGCCTTGTGCCTGAAGGGAAGCAATCCGATCATTCCCGAGGGCTGCCTGCGTGTAGATCTTCCTTCTAAAACATCCCGCGTGTTGGCCCGGGTGGAACTCGGAAATGATCCAAAAGAAGCTGTCCGACTTCAGCATCTATTTAAACTTACACAGCAAGGAGAACCCAAAATAGAAAGACCTGTGTCCGTTGAGTTATTTGATGGGAAGAATTTGCCGGGCGCTGAAATGTTCCAAAATGCTTCCGAAAAAATGCAGAGCGAACCGGATATCAACGAGAACATGGGTGCACTGCAGGAAAAAACAAAAATTACGGAGATGCTGGTTAATTCCGGAACAGAAGGAAAGGCAAGAGTGGACAGTGTGATCAAGAATAAGGGTATCCCCCTGCTTTATCAGACATTACATGATCTGGGTGTATCGAAGAATGGTTGGACAAGGCCAAAGTCTGTTGGCAATTATAAAGACGACTACGCAGTACGTACAGCAGTTAATTTTGGAGGCATCTGGGCCAACAACATGGGGGAAGCGACTTATTTTATAAGTAATGGCAATGATGGCTCATCCACCTATACACTTACGTTTCCTAAAGAAGCGTTGCCTGAAGGTAAGGCAAGTTATTTCTGGTCGATAATTGCAGTGGATGCAATAAAATTCCAGGTGCTGCCGAATTCGTTAAAACGCTACTTACTTAACAAGCAATCCGGCTTAAAAAAAAATCCTGATGGTTCATTAACAGTGGTATTTGCACCGCAACCATTGGCAAGATATCCACAAACGAATTGGTTGCCCACTATTAAAGGACAGAAGTATAATCTGACGTTTCGTTTGTACGGAGCAACCAAAGATGTTACAAGTGGAAGCTACTTTCCACCGAGTCTCATTAAGGAAGACTAGGTCTCACTGCGAAGTCGGTCAAACAATTCAAAAGTCAAAAAACTGATAATGAACGCTTGACTTTCCTTTTACGAAAGCTAAAGAACAAGAAAAAGTTATTGACTTGACAGCACAGCCGCTAACAAAATGTTTACTAGCATGGGGTGACGTGTAAATTTTCAGTTTAGTTTTCTTAATTTCATTCAGCAACGTGGGACAGTGACGGGCTTCGAAAGCCCCAACAACCAAAAACATAAACGTTGGCTGTAATAGGGCCCGGAAAACTTTGGTCATCTAAAGGGTGACACTTGACCCTCAAGATTTCCACCGGGGACAAGGAAACAGCCTCGGGACAACTTGGATCTGAAAATCCTAAAAACTGTGACCGACATTTACGAAATCAATCTTTAACGAACATGTCACTTAAAGTAATCGGAGCGGGGTGGGGACGAACAGGCACCGAGTCTTTGAAAAAAGCACTTGAGATACTTAACTTCGGAAGATGTTATCATGCGTTTGAACTGGTTAAAGACGGCCAACGCATAGTATATTGGGAACAACTGGCGCGTGGTGAAAAGCCCGATTACGATAAGCTGTTCGAAGGTTACCAGTCTGCAGTAGATTTTCCCGTGGCTATGTATTACAAAGAGTTGATGGATCAATATCCTGAGGCCAAAGTCATACTCTCTTACCGCGATGCCGAAAAGTGGTACGAAAGTGCAAGGAAGACAATTCTTAGACCACTTCCATCGTTCTTTATCCCTGTCATCAGGATCATTGGTTTGTTTAATAAAAATATGAGCTATTTCCCGCGCATCTATTCTATTATGATGGATAAGATTCATAACCAATTCATGCAAGGCAAAAAAGATGACCGCGAGTTTATGCTTAATCTGTATAACCAGTGGGTGGAGGACGTTAAGAAGACTGTACCCCCCGAAAAGCTTTTAGTATTTGAAGCAAGGGAAGGCTGGGAGCCGTTGTGTAATTTCCTGAACGTGCCTGTTCCTACGGTTCCTTATCCAAAAGGAAACGACAGCGAGCAATTCCATAAAAGAATTAAGGTTACCAATTTCATTAAAGAGTTTACGAAAAAAGATCAATAACAACTGCCATCATTCGTCCGTATAAAATCTTTGACGGAACAGAGCTTTTGTCCAAACATGCCTAAATGATTTACTTTAAGACCAATGAATCAGACTAAAATACTGCTTGTATTATTTTGTGCATTGTCGTGTGACTGTATTTCACAAAATATCCATAAAGAGATTAATGATCAGATTTGGCGAGTTCAGTTGGATGCAATGAATTCTAATCAAGTCGACAAATTTATATCCGTAATGTCAGATGATGTTATTCAAGTTTCGTACAGCAGGCAGACAATCAGGAACAAGGAGCAATTCCTCAATCAAGCGAGGTTGACCTACAAGAAGATGATTGAAAAACAGCTCAGTCGAAGTATGGAATTCAGATTCCTGAACAGAATTGCCAACGACGGCAACGCCTTTGAAGACGGATTCTATAAATACGAGTTGATAAATGAAAAACGTGACAAACAAATATACTACGGTTACTTTCAGGTTGTATTGAGAAAAGAAGAAGAATCCTGGAGAGTACTTATGGATTACGATTCGGAAAACTACAACGGATCGCCGGTGACAAAGGAGTTATTTGAACACGCGAAAACATTAGAGTCTTATGACAAATAAATAAAGACAGCATTGCTTTCTGCTAAAGTGACAATTAGAACTAAAATATAGACAATTGATATGAGGAAGCTTTTCTTTCCGCTCTTTTTGCTGTTTGGTTTTTTATCTAATGCGCAATCCCTTGTTGAGACGGAATCAGAAATAAGAAAACTTGAGCAAACTGTGGTAACGGCTATTTTGCAAGGGGACACGAACATGCTGAAACAAGTTTGGGCGCCTGAATTTCTGGTGAATAATCCCAGAAACGATATTTCAGCGGATCGGAACGCCGTGTTGAAGAGCCAAAAAGCGGGCATGATCAACTACAGTCGTTTTGAAAGAGTCATCGAACAAATCCAATTTCAAACGGATCTCGTCATTACTATGGGATATGAAACATTCGTGTCAAGAAATGACATTCCGGGAGCTAAGGCAGGTCAAGAGCAGAAAAGACGATTTACTAATGTCTGGATGAAGAAGAAAAACAAGTGGCAGCAAATTGCCCGACATGCGTCTATCATTTGTTTTTAGAAACAACGGTATAGTAAGCTGGCCTATATTTTATCGCCTTCCTTTTTATCAGAGCGGATTACAAGTTTTCTATACGTAATCTGATTTAACCTAAACTCATAGTATCCCGTTTTTCCAACCTTAACGATATCTATCTCTGTTTTCCCCAAGTCCGTCGACATCAGAACAAGGCGTGAGTCCACGACAGCCCAGGTGCAGCCCCTCATTTTATTTGCGTAGTCTTCTTTCCAGGAGTCATTTATTATTACTCTGCTCCCATTGTTGATCGATACAGATCTTTCAGCCGCGGTGCTGCGAATAGAGGTGGGAATGATCGAAGAAGTGCTTTTCCACTCACCCAGCAAGTCAATGACGTTGATCATTTCGTAGGAATCGCCACCCGAAAGAGCAACTCTCACCCTACCCTCATTCTCCTGACCTTGTGCGGAAAGGCTAAAGCAGGATACCAGCAAAAAAAGGCTTATGTGTC
>DASVBA010000480.1:0-4037 GCA_036376095.1 Chryseolinea sp. | reverse complement strand
TGCTGACCGATAAGAATACTTCCTGTAATTGAAATAGTAGGTTACCTGAGCTCCTACTTTAACGAGATGAACATCAGGATCGGACTCTGTTCCTTCTCTGCTTTGTTGTGCGATAACACCTTTCGATTCCGAGAGATAACCCCTGATGGCAAGCCTGCGCATGGTGTGGCTATAAGCTAACCTGAACTGCGATAAATTTTGCCTTTCTTCATCCATGATTCGAACTTTCGGTAATGAGAATGTCAGATCAAAGTCGATAAACTTGTACGTGAGTCCGAAGCCCGCCAGATCGTTCACGTTATTATATAGAGCATCATTCAACAACGGGTCGCCATCGTTAATAGAGCCGTAAGAAAGGTTCGATCCCTGGCCTCCATAGATCACACGAATATCATTTTCGCGGGCATATTTCATTATATACATGGAATCGGCATCGTCCGGGGTCTTGTGCAACAGCGAGTTGTCAGTTTGACGTTCGGATGGTTGCGCCTGAACCTGAACCATTAAAATCAGAAAACACCCTATTGTCAGGCAGCGAATCATTTAAAAAATATTGCTCTCGAATTTAGTAATATCATAACCATCCCCCCGATGGGCAAGCTGTTTTTCCTGTAAATTCATTTTATGATTATTCGTCAGGGCATATCCGCAGACTCGCCATCCATCAACAGGCTGCTCGAACAACTAGGCTATCCACAGCAGGGTGATAGAGTTATCGAAGCAATCGAAAATTATTTCGAGCCGGGATACTATTTACTTGTGGTCGAGATCGACAATATGATCGTTGGCTTTTCGTCACTTCATTGGTTTGATATGTTTCACATGCGGGGAAAGATGGGTAGAATAACCGCAATTTGCGTCCAGGAAGGATTGAGGTCAACGGGAATTGGTCACGTTTTATTGACGGCTTCTGAAGAGTTTTTGAAATCAAAGGGATGTGTGAAGGCTGAAGTCACCACTAACCTCAAACGAACATTAACGCAGGAGTTCTACGCAAAGAATGGTTATGAAATAAATTCTGTACGATTTATCAAGGTATTACGATAACACTGTCATCGCCACTCTTTCATCAGCCTGCCCAGCGTTTTGATCCCCTCTTCGATCTTTGGGCTCCAGGGTTCGCCGTAACTCAGGCGGAAACAATTTTCGAATCTTCCTTGCGATGAAAAGATCTGGCCGGGTGCAATTCCGATGTTGTGTTTAAGCGCCCGTTTATGAAGTTTGAAACCGTTGATCTTTTTATTCATTTCAATCCACAAAGTAAACCCACCGTGAGGACGTGTTATACATGTGTCTTCCGGGAAGTGTTCGCATACAGCCTGTATGTAGCGAAGCGATTGTGTGTGTAGTGCTTTCCGAAGGTGACGGAGGTGTAGCTCGAAGCGTCCGTTGCTGAGAAAATCCGCGACTGCCGATTGGGCAAGCGTATTGGTAGAAACAGTATGCATGCGCTTCAGACGAATGATGGCCTCTTTATAACGACCGGGAATTGTCCAGCCGATGCGATATCCGGGGGCAAGTGATTTGGAGAATGACGCACAATGCAGGATCAAACCCTTTTTGTCAAATGTCTTGCATGTCTTAGGTCTGGTCTTTCCGAAGTACAATTCACCGTAAATATCATCCTCGATCAGGGGTATCTCTTTCTTGGCTAACATCTCCACCAATTGTTTCTTTCGCTCGTCGGGCATGCAGCTACCGAGTGGATTGTTAAAATTGCTTACAACGAGACATGCTTTAATATTGAATCGCGGGATGGCACTCGATAGATAGTCGATGTCCATCCCCAACACCGGGTCTGTTGGAATCTCGACGACTTTGAGCCCATGACTTTCCATCAATTGAAAGATGGCAAAGTAAGTCGGGCTTTCAATAGCGACGGCGTCGCCTGGTTTAGTGGTTGCTTTGATACAAAGCGAAAGAGCTTCCACGCATCCTGCTGTCACCACGATATCCTCCTCGCTTGGTGTGCCACCCCAGTTAAACGCTTGTCTCGCTATCTGCCGGCGCAAAGCTAAGTTTCCCTGAATATGTTCATAGTGAAGGCAGCTGGTTTTAGATGACCGCAAAGAATGAAGCACTGCTTTGTTCAGCTTAGCCGTAGGCAGCAAGTCAATCGAAGGGGTTGCCATTGAAAAATTGAGCAGCGATTTCGAGTTGAGATCAACATACACACTGTTGATCATGTCATCGAGGGTCACCGGCAGCGCGTCATTCAACGGCTCGCATACCTTTGGCATATTTAACACATGCCGCGGCGAATACTTGACATAGTACCCGGATTGAGGTCTGGCTTCAATCAGTCCTCGGCTCTCTAATGCATAATATGCCTGAAATGCTGTACTCAGACTTATACCTTGTTCTTTACTCAGCGCCCGAACCGATAAAAGTTTGTCGCCAACCTTGAAGATCTCCTTTTCAATTAGCGTTTCGATCCTTTCGGCTACTTCAATGTATTTATGATCGGGTTTCAGAATAGCTTCCTGCATAGATGATCAGACCATTGGGTTTACCAACTGATCTGGTCAAATTTAATAAAAATAGAACTGTTCTGCTTTGAATTTTTACGCGAAAAAAACAGGGGCTGTCCCTTTTAGAACAGCCCCACTGCAAACCCTAGAGAAAAAATCTCACATACCGTGTCCCCTCATGCCTTCTGGTATGTTCGAAGCTTCTATAGAATAGAACGGGAAAAGAAGGCCCTGCACCGCCAGTATATTCACCTGAGATTGGTCAGTATTTACACGGAGACGACACGGTAAATTAAATCAGGTCAATATCTTCAATTCTATGGCCTTTGTGATGAGCCCAGCTGTATTGTTGACTTTCAATTTTTTCAACATGTTGATTCGGTGAGATTCAACGGTCCTTATGCTGATACCCAAAAGATCTGCTATTTGTTTTGTGCTATTGCCTTTAGCTACTAATTCCAATACTTCCTTTTCGCGGGGGGTAACATCGGCAGTATCGTTCGGCTCTGGTTTCGCTACGGCTTCTGCGAGAATGTTGGTAATTATAGGGCTGAAGTACTTACCTCCCTCATATACTGTGATGATGGCGCGTTCAAGCTCGAACCTTTCGATGTTCTTTAACAAATATCCCGCCGCTCCGCTTTTCAATGCCTGAAGAATATACTCCCGCTCTTCATGCATGGAAAGAACTATTATGCGAACCCCCGGCAACTGATTTGATAATGCTTCAAGGGCATCAAGACCATTCATAACCGGCATGCTGATATCAACGAGAATTATGTCGGGATTGATTTGTGATGCTAAAGCAATAAGCTCTTTGCCGTTCCCTGCTTCCCCCACGATCTCGAACCGTTCGTTCTTGTCGAGCATGGATTTAAATCCGGCACGGATCATTGGATGGTCATCGGCTAGAAGAATACGTATGTTCATGAAAGGTTTTATTTCCGTAAACCCGACTTTGGGATATGTATTTCAATAGTAGTTCCCGACCCCGGTTTAGAAAGTATGTCGGCGCTGCCATTTAGCAGTGACGCCCGCTCCCTGATATTTCGCAAGCCAGATCCTGCATAAGTTACTAAATCGGCTTCATTGAATCCCTTTCCATTGTCTTCCAATATGCAATAGACTTCGTCTTCTTTGTCTATCAGGTGCAATACGACATGACTTGCTTCAGCGTGCTTCGCAATGTTGTTCAGACCCTCCTGCACGATCCTAAACAACGAGATACTGATGTCGAAGTCGAGTTTTTCCTCAAACTCCCGGATATACCTGAAGTCAATGACAATTCCCGAATAGCGGCTGACGGTGTCGCATAATCCCTTCAATGCCGCCTCAAGCCCAAAATCGACGATGGCTTGCGGCATTACATGATAGGAGATCCTCTTGACTTCTGTGATGGCATCGTTTATTTGCGTTTTGATCTCTTGTTTCGATTTACTGTCGATCTCCAGTTGGTCAACCTGCATTCTTATGATTGTCAGCATTTGTCCCACACCATCGTGCAACTCGTTTATGATCCTCTTGCGCTCGCGTTCCTGTCCTTCCAGCAGCGCAGAGGCGCGAGCC
>DASVBA010000477.1:0-4199 GCA_036376095.1 Chryseolinea sp. | reverse complement strand
TATAAATTTTTAACGTTATGGCAAGGATTAAAAGATTTGAGGACCTGGAGGTCTGGAAGGAGGCTGTGAAAATGGGTGTATCGATTTATAAAGTAACGGAGGAAGGAAAAATGGCTAGAGACTTTAGTGCCAGAGATCAGTTAAGACGTGCGGCTATTTCTGTATCCAATAATATCGCTGAAGGTTTTGAATACAATAATAACAAAGCGTTCGTCAGGTTTTTAATGTATGCAAAAGGATCTGCAGGTGAGCTTCGAAGCCAGCTTTTCGTTCTGAAAGAAGCTGGAATAATTGAAGAGAATAGATTCCACCCCCTTTGGGAAGATGCCCTAAAACTTTCAAGAAGCATCGAAGGCTTTCGGAAATACCTGCGCGACTTCGAGAAACAAAAACCTAATCTTTAATTTTTCCTTTCTTCCATCCTTATGAAGATTTTAGTGCTAGATAATTACGACTCCTTCACCTACAACCTGGTTCACATCATTCGGGCGCTGGGTCATAAAATGGATATTTTCCGGAACGACAAGATAGGTCTTGAGGAAGTGAAGGAATACGATAAGATCCTTCTTTCACCAGGACCTGGCATACCCGATGAGGCCGGCATTATGAAGGACATCGTGGTGGAGTATGGATCCGCAAAAAGTATTCTTGGCATTTGCCTCGGTCATCAGGGTATCGGAGAAGTCTACGGCGCCAAGTTGTTCAACATCCCGAAAGTCCTGCATGGCGTCACTTCAACAGGATTTGTGAAAGACCGAGGTGAATACTTGTTTAAGAATGTATCTGATAGCTTTCAGGCGACTCATTATCATTCATGGGCCGTGTTGCCCGACAGCATTCCGTCCGATCTCAGGGTGACCGCGGTGAATAGTGAAGGACTGATAATGGGATTGAGCCATACCCGTTTTGATGTAAAAGGGTTGCAATTTCATCCTGAATCTGTTATGACGCCCGAAGGTCCGACGATGATTGAAAACTGGCTTAATCATTAATTGTTCAACAAACCCTAAAAAGCTACTTGCATGAAAGCAATATTCAATGAACTGATTGACCACCGTTCCCTTACAAAGGAATCTGCAAAGAATGTGCTGGTTGAGCTGGCTTCCGGAAAGTACAATCCAAGCCAGATGGCTGCATTCATGACTGTCTACATGATGCGCAGTATTACGGTGGAAGAACTCCAGGGCTTCCGTGATGCAATGCTGGAACTTTGTGTTCCCGTTCGATTTGAATTACCCGTTATGGATGTCTGCGGCACAGGTGGCGACGGGAAAAATACGTTTAATATGTCGACGCTTTCTTCGTTCGTAGTAGCTGGCGCGGGTCAACCGGTAGCGAAGCATGGAAACTATGGAGTTTCTTCCGCATGTGGAAGTTCGAACCTGCTGGAATTCTTTGGCTATAAGTTCACCAACAACATTGATGTGCTGAAGCGCTGCCTCGATGAAGCAAACATCTGTTTTATGCATGCGCCGTTATTCCACCCGGCAATGAAAAATGTGGCACCGATCAGAAAGGAGCTTGGCGTTAAGACCTTCTTTAATATGCTTGGCCCGATGGTGAATCCTTCATTTCCATCCCGTCAGCTCGTAGGGGTGTTTAGCCTTGAGCTGGCGCGCCAGTACGGTTATTTATATCAAGATACCGACAAGAAATTTGTTATCCTTCATTCGCTGGATGGCTACGACGAAGTCTCACTGACAGGGCCGTTTAAGTACTTCTATAATGGTGGTGAAAAGGTGGTTGAGCCCGCTGACCTCGGCTTGCCGAAATTAAAGTATGAGGAAATAAAAGGAGGCACGACCGTAGAAGAATCGTCCCGTGTATTTATGGACATTCTGGAAGGAAAAGGAACCGCCGCTCAAAATGCAGCTGTCGTCGCGAATGCTGGTATGGCGTTATACACAGCAAACCAAAAGGATGGTATTCCTGTTTCAGTGCAAAAAGCTAAAGAGGCCCTGGATTCGGGAAAAGCTTTAAGAGCATTTAAGAAATTGATGGAAGTAAACAATTAGAGCTGACGACTCATGAATATTCTTGACGAGATCATAGCCCATAAGAGGACCGAAGTTGCTACACGCAAAAGCCTTTATCCGGTGAAATTGCTGGAACAAAGCATCTACTTTTCAACGCAACCTGTTTCGCTTAAGAAATACGTTCAGCGCGAAGATAAGTCGGGCATAATTGCGGAGATAAAACGCAAGTCACCGTCCAAAGGTGTTATCAATCCTTACGTTTCCGTTGAGCGGACATCCATTGGGTACATGCAGGCCGGTGCTTCCGCACTCTCAGTACTTACGGACAAGAATTTTTTTGGTGGCAGCAACGACGATCTCACAACGGCCAGAAAATTCAATTTCTGCCCGATCCTTCGAAAGGACTTTACTATTGACGAATATCAGATCGTCGAGGCAAAGTCCATTGGCGCAGATGCGATCTTGTTGATAGCTGCGGCCCTGGAACCTTCAAGATTAAAGGAGCTGGCGACATTTGCACATTCGTTCGGACTAGAGGTTCTGCTGGAAGTTCACAACGAAGAGGAGCTAAAGGCAACTATGGATGCGGGTGCTGATCTGATTGGCGTAAACAACAGAAATCTGAAAACCTTTGAGCTAAGCGTCGAAGTATCTAAACGGCTTGCGCCCCTGATGCCGGCGAACGCGGTTAAAGTTTCGGAAAGTGGTATTGAGTCAGTCGACACAATCCTGGAACTCCGGAAGTATGGGTTCGAAGGATTCCTTATGGGGCAGAACTTCATGCAACACAGCCGGCCGGAGGCAGCGTGCAAAGAGTTCATTGAACAACTCCGGGATGCAACAGTCAAAGCAAAGGTTAAATGATCAGGACAGAGAAAATAAAGATCAAAGTATGTGGAATGCGCGATTCAACGAACATCGCCCAGGTTACCGCTTTGGAACCCGATTACATGGGGTTTATTTTCTATGGTCCGTCACCGCGTTATGTTGGTCCTGACTTCAAATTGTATGATGTACCGCCTTCGGCTATCGTGCGTGTTGGAGTCTTTGTCAACGCAACGAACGATGAGATAACGCAACTATCCAAAACGGTTGGATTTGATCATGTGCAGCTGCATGGCAATGAGAGCGTAAAGCAAGCTGGGGACCTTAAGGATTCAGGCTTTACAGTGATAAAAGTTTTTTCCGTTGATGATGACTTTGATTTCTCCATTACGAATCCTTATCTCTCGGTGGCGGATTACTTCTTGTTCGATACAAAGGGAAAATTTTACGGTGGAAACGCAAGAACTTTCAGTTGGAAGATTTTGAATCGTTACGACCAGAAGGTCCCGTTTTTTTTAAGCGGTGGCCTATCGCCTGAAAATGTGACTGACATCAGCTCGCTTGAAGGAATGAATCTTCACGCGCTTGATGTAAACAGCGGCGTCGAGGTGGCGCCTGGGCTTAAAGACCTGAAAAAACTGGAGACCGTATTTGGGGCCGTTGACAAATTTCGGTTGAAGCGACCCACTTTGTGAATTAAAAATTTTGAAATACTTATATCATGAAATATTCGGTAAATGACCAAGGGTATTACGGCAAATTCGGCGGAGCTTATATCCCGGAAATGTTATACCCTAATGTGGAGGAACTAAGAACCCGGTATCTGGAAATCATTTACGAAGAGGGATTCCAGAAAGAATTCAGAAAATTATTGCGTGATTATGTCGGGCGCCCGACACCGCTTTACAAGGCTAACCGTCTTTCTGAAAAGTACGGCACAACCATCTACCTCAAAAGGGAGGATCTGTGTCACACCGGAGCTCACAAGGTGAACAATACCATTGGTCAGATCCTGTTGGCCAAAAGATTGGGAAAAGAAAAGATCATTGCTGAAACGGGTGCCGGACAACATGGCGTGGCTACGGCTACGGTATGCGCACTTATGGGCATGGAATGTACCGTGTACATGGGAAAGGTCGATATGGAGCGGCAACGACCTAATGTGGAACGCATGCGCATACTTGGAACAAAGGTGGTACCTGCTTTAAGCGGAAGCATGACACTAAAGGATGCCACCAACGAAGCGTTACGACACTGGATAAATAATCCTACGGATACGCATTATATTATCGGTTCGGTGGTTGGACCGCATCCTTATCCGGACATGGTCACGCGGTTCCAATCGGTGATCAGCGAAGAGATAAAGAAGCAACTGTCAGAGGAGATAGGTAACCCTTA
>DASVBA010000475.1:0-2860 GCA_036376095.1 Chryseolinea sp. | reverse complement strand
GATAACCCATTTCTTTCCGGGCCGGATCGAGAATTATGCCTGACTTTCCTTTGTATAAGGAATCAGTCACCTCAGCCAGGCCCTTACCAATGGAAGAATAAATCCCTAATCCTGTTATTACGACTCTGTTCATCAAGCGATAACTAATCAAAAATCAGCATGCCAAGTGCAGACTATCGGCATGCATACCTTTCACCTTGCAAAAATATAACTTTTAACTTTGTGAATGTGATAAATAAATAGAGTTCGACTACCGTTGTTGGATACTTTTCGCGACGAAAACTTTTGAACAGCTTTTTGTTCTACGAATAAAGTCCGCCATTGATCGAAAGCACTTCACCGGTAATATAGGCCGCTTTGGCGCTGGCTAAAAAGACGACGGCATCAGCTACTTCATCCGGCTCACCGAATCGCTTCATTGGAATAAGGGGTTTCAATTCCGTTTCATTCAGATCACCTGTCATATCGGTTCGAATGAAGCCTGGAGCAACGGCGTTTACCGTGACACCACGCCGCGCAACTTCCTGCGCCAGCGCTTTGGTCGCACCGATCACACCCGCTTTTGCTGCCGAATAGTTTGTTTGCCCGGCCATTCCTTTTAACCCTGAAAGTGAAACGACATTTACGATACGCCCGTACCGGTTAGCGAGCATCCCACTGATTACGTGTCGGGTAACGTAATAAAAGGCATCAAGACTTGAGCCGAGAACATTTCGCCATTGCTCGTCCGTCATCCAGATCATCAAGGCATCCTGTCGAATCCCGGCATTGTTTACCAACACCTCAACGACTTTTTCCTTGTTCTTTTCAATCCAGCCACCCAACTCTTTGTCAACCTCGGCTTTGTTCGACACATCAAATCTTAAGAGTTCAGCCTCAACATTCTTCGCTTTCACGAGTTCAACAGTTTTGGCGGCCTGCTCCTCGTTGCTTTTGTAGTTGATAAGAATATTATAGCCTTGCTCTGCCAACTTAAGGCAGACAGCCCGACCGATACCCCTTGATCCTCCGGTTACAAGTGCATATTTCACGGCTGTAATTTTACGGTTGCCCCCAGAGTAATCAGATACTTTCTAATTGACTGAATATCCTTATAGCGGGGTTGATCTTCAATGACCGGGCCCAGTATTGCGCGCACTTCGTGATAAAAATTGTTCGCAAAAGACGAAAGCCTGGACTGGCATTTGAGGTAGTCTATCGCCTGCGCGAGTGCTACGGTTTGAACAGCGAGAACGTCAAAACTATTGTCGATCACTTTTCTGGCCATCAGGGCAGCATTACATCCCATGCTTACAATATCCTGGTTATCATTGTTGTTTGAAATGCTGTGAAGATACATCGGGTAGGACAGTGTTTGATTTTCCGCGACGGTAGACGTCGCAGTGAATTGCATACCCTGTAATCCAAAATTCAAGCCGAGTTTCCCCAGGTTGATGAACGGAGATAGTTTTTGATTCAGCTTGTCATTCAATAAATAGTTCAGCTGCCGCTCGGACAGCATTGACAGTTTTGTAACAACGATCTTTAACTTATCCATTGCCAGCGAAACATAGTCCCCATGGAAATTTCCACCGTGGTAAACATTTTCCCGTTCGTGATCAATTACAGGATTGTCATTAACCGAATTTACTTCATCTTCCAACACTTTTTGAACTTCCCACAACGTGTCAAGTACTGGTCCTAATATCTGGGGCACACATCGAAGTGAATAATATTCCTGAACCTTGTCTGTGAATATGGCTTCTTCAATTTTTCTGTGATACAAATGATCGGGACGCTTACGGATCAATTTGCTATCGTTTAGCACGTTACGTATTTCTTCAGCTATTCTCGATTGGCCTTTGTGATGCTTTACGTGATTCAACTCAAACGAAAAATGATCATCAAACGACTTCATCAGCTCATTGGTAATCGCTGAAAGTACCACAGAACATCCCACCAGGTAATGGGCATGGATTACACTCGCCATTCCAACCCCCGTCATTGCGGAAGTACCATTCATCAAAGCGAGCCCTTCGCGAAGATGAATCTCCAGAGGTTTGACGTTGTGTTTTGAAAACTCTTCTTTAATGTTGACCAACGACCCATTCGATAAAACTTCGCCTTCGCCAATTAAATTCAAAGCAAGGTGAGCAAGTTGAACCAGATCACCGCTTGCTCCCACGCCTCCGCGTTCAAAGATACATGCCGTGATCTTTTTGTTCAGCATATCCTTAAGCAAGGCAACTGCTGACGGATGGATGCCGGAAAAACCCTGCATGAGGCTGTTCAGTCTCGCCAGCATTGTCGCCCGCGAAAGGTCTTCAGCCATTGGCTGGCCGGCACCAGAACTGTGGCTTCGAATGAGATTGTATTGCAGTTGACGCTGATCGTCGTCGCTGATCTTATATTGGGCCATGGGGCCAAGGCCGGTATTGATCCCGTAAATGATTTTATTCTGGGAATAAGATTTCAGGAACGTGAAGTTCTTATCAACTTTTTCTAAAGCGTCGTTGTCCAGCTGAATTTCTTCGCCCTGGTAGAGAACCTTTTCAAAATCAGAAACTGACAGCCGAGCCTGTCCAACTTTAACCATTCCTTGGTGTTTGTTAAATAAGGGCGCAAAATAGCAAAGGGAATGTAATATTCACAGGATGTAAGGAGATAAGGAAATAAGGAGATAAGGAGATAAGGAGATAAGGTATATGGGTTGGTACTGGTTGGAAAAAGTTGAAAGGCGGCGTTTTAAGGGAGTTATTTCCTGATTTGGCGATAATCCGCATCATTACTTAACCAATAACATCGTAGCTCTCACAAAACGTAATCTTTACCCTCTCGGTAGCCAACAGTGTTCTTTAACTCTTTTGAGCATGAAGTACTT
>DASVBA010000470.1:0-10241 GCA_036376095.1 Chryseolinea sp. | reverse complement strand
AGTCGTTAGTATTTAGTAGTTAGTAGAAATCGCGCGGAGCAAAATACTTAATACCAAATACTAAAGACTAACAAATTGTAGGGTGTTGAAATTTGGCAGACATGCCCTCCGGTCTCGAGGGTGGAGTAAACGGGATAAAGTTCAGCCTCTGGCAACCTAACCGCTCCGTGAAGGTTCGACCCCTTCCTCTACAGCAAGCTCAGTTTAGGTTAATGAGTTATTCAGAGCTGCCCGTCCCGGATTCGGGGCGGGTTTTTTATTTTATGCCCCTCAATTTTTGAAAGCAATCGTTTGCTTTGAAAGCCATAACTTTGGTTACTTGGTTAAAATTGAAATTGAGGTCTTACTATGAAGGATTTTCCCTGGTACAAGCACTATCCGGCTGGCGTCTCAAAAGAAGTACAACTGTATGAACATTCTTCGCTCGTCGAGCTCCTGGATAAGAGTCTTGTCAACTATCGCGATCGTGTCGCTTATGAGAATATGGGTGTTCAACTTACCTACGGTCAGCTGGATCAACTTGCGGAAAATTTCGCTGCCTATCTGCAGCAGGATCTTGGTCTGAAGAAAGGTGAACGAATAGCAGTGCAAATGCCTAACCTGCTTCAATTCCCCATTGTGTTTATCGGGGCATTACGTGCCGGACTGATCGTGGTGAATACAAATCCGCTTTATACGCCGAGGGAGATGGAGCATCAGTTCAGGGACGCTGGCATCTCTGCTCTGGTCATCGTTGCAAATTTTGCTCACAACCTTTCAAAAGTACCCTTTCATACCTCAATCAAACACATTATCGTCACAGAGTTAGGTGATATGCTTGGCTTCCTCAAGGGCGCACTGGTGAATTTTGTAGTGAAGCATGTTAAGAAGATGGTTCCTGAATATGATCTCCCGCAAGGCATCAGCTTCAAGCAGGCATTGAAGAAAGGAGCATCCCTGAAACTAACAAAGGTTGCTTCATCGCTGGAAGACATTGCTGTCTTACAATATACCGGGGGAACGACAGGGATATCTAAAGGTGCTCAACTTTCCCATGGAAATATTGTTGCTCATAATTCCATGATCACGCAATGGTTCAAGCCTTATATGAATGAGCATGGGAATGATGTTATGATAACGGCTCTACCGCTCTATCACATCTTTGCGCTTACTGTAAACGGAGTACTTATGTTCAGCACCGGGGTGAAGAATGTACTGATCACTAACGCGAGGGACATACCCGCTTTTTGCAAAGAATTAAAGAAACATAAATTCACAATCATAACGGGAGTCAACACGCTTTTCAATGGATTGCTCAATAATCCAAATTTCAGGGAACTTGATTTTTCTGGACTACACGGTGCTGTTGGGGGCGGCATGGCAGTTCAGGATGCCGTAGCGAAAAGATGGAAGGAAGTAACCGGTACCCCTCTTGTTGAAGGTTACGGTCTCAGCGAAACTTCGCCGGTATTATGCTGTAATCCACTTGACGGCAAACACAAGCTTGGAACCATCGGGTTGCCGATGCCGAGCACGGAAGTTGCCATATTTGACGAAGAAGGAAATCAACTTCCGCAAGGAGAGGTTGGTGAAATTTGCGCCCGCGGTCCGCAGGTAATGTCTGGTTACTGGAAAAGTGATAACAACGGTGTCTTTTTTCCAGGCGGATGGTTTCGAACGGGTGACATTGGTCTGATGGATAGCGAGGGGTTCTTCAAGATAGTCGACCGCAAGAAAGACATGATAAAGGTTTCCGGCTTTAATGTCTTCCCCAATGAAATTGAAAATGTTGTTGCCGGTTATCCGAAGGTCCTGGAAGTTGCTGCTATTGGTGTACCTGATTCAAAGTCGGGTGAAGTGATCAAGATTTTTGTGGTCAAGAAGGATCAGTCGCTGACGGAAGACGAGTTGAAAAAATATTGTCAGGAAAATCTGACAAATTATAAAGTCCCGAAGCATATCGAGTTCCGTACAGAGCTTCCCAAAACCAACGTGGGCAAGATCTTGCGCCGGGCACTGAAGGAGCAAGAGGCCGCCGCCGCATAATAACTATTAAACAGGATTTAAAATCGATGCTTTATGATAGGGTTTTTTGAACATCAATACCTTTCCTACAAAAAGAACCACATTAAAAACCTGCTTGCCTTAGCCAAGGCCGACGGAAGTATGCATCCTAAGGAGGAGTCATTGTTATACAAGATCGGCAAGCGATACGGTTTGAAAGACCGTCAGGTAAAAACGCTCATCGAAACAGATGAAAAGTATGATATCGTTATTCCGGATAATCATAACGATAAAATGAATTTGCTTTATGACCTGATCCTGATGGTTTATGCCGATGATGTGGTAGACAAGCACGAGATAGAATTTTGTGAACAGGCAGTGAAACAATTCGGAATGAAAAAGCAGCTGGTGTCATGGCTGCTGGCGGAATTTGAAAGGGGTACTCCGCCACCGCCGGATGAATGGGATGAGATCAAAAAGGAAGCAAAGGAGAAGTTTGTGGAGAAGAAATGAGAAGATGAGAAAAATATCAGAATAGCTTCTCGAGTCCGATGAACTTATCAATAAGGATAAGGATCGACAGAATTCCAAGAAGGACAGGGCACACGTACTGAATGGTGAAATTCAAATACTTCTTCATGAAAGACTTGTGATAGTTTTCATTGCCAATGGCAAGCTCTTCATTCATGTTTTCGATCCTCCATTGAGTTGCAATGAAGATGCACATCAGGCATCCGCCGATCGTGAGTGATAAGTCGCACATGTCTGCTACGAACACGAGGAAATCCTGACCTTTGTAAAAAGTTAGTTTATTCAACGCGGGCACCATTCCCTGGCTGGCCATGCTGGGCAACCCAACAATGAATATCAGCAACGCAATACCCCATACGACTTTTTTCCGGCTCATTTTCTTTTGGTCGACCAGGTAGGCGACAGGAACCTCGAGAAGGGAAATGGTTGAGGTGAGCGCTGCAAAACAAACTAAAAGAAAGAATGAACCACCTACCAACCTTCCAAGAACCGGACCCATCTCATGGAAGATCTGTGGAAGCACGATAAAGATCAATGGTGGGCCTGCCGTTGCAACCTCGGTGACTTGTAATTTGAACTGCAGGAAATGAACCAGTGGAAATACCATCAAGCCAGCGAGGAAGGCCACAGACGTATCTGCCAGGGAAATCACCGCCGCAGAAGACGTTATGTTTTCATCCTTCTTGAGGTATGAACCATAGGTGATCAGTGCGCCCATCCCAAGTGAGAGGGAAAAGAACGCTTGCTTAAGTCCTTCAAAGACAGTCTGGATTTTTAGTTCAGAAAAGTCCGGAACAAGATAAAACTTAACCCCAGCCATTGCGTTGGGTAAGGTCAGGCTGTATATGATAATGCCGATCAGGATCGCGTACAGGGCCGGCATCATGATCTTATTGGCGGCTTCGATCCCCTTTTGAATACCCTTGGCTACGATCAGCGCGGTAAAGGCCATGAACACGAGAGAAAAGATCAGGTTAGAATTGGCAAGACCGTTTAGGCTGGTCACATCAAAGATGTCGTTCACAAACGCGCCGAAGAAGGAACCGAAGTCGGTGTGGTTGAGGAGGTCGCCAAATGAGATATGCAGAAAGTATCCGAATGCCCATCCGGCCACTACGTTGTAGAATGAAAGTATAAAGATCCCGGAAAGTATCCCAAAGAGTCCCAGGTACCCCCACCGTTTTCCTCCCAGCTTTTGGTAAGATCCGTATGCATCGGAGTTAGCCTTGCGGCCGATTGCAATCTCTCCCACCATCACGGGATAGCAGAGCAGAAATATGCAGATGAGATAGAAGAACAGGAATACCGCGCCTCCATTCTGCCCGGCCAGGTAAGGAAACTTCCAGATATTGCCCAAGCCGACCGCAGAACCGGCTGCGGCCAAAATGAATCCAAGACGGCCGGAAAAGTTACCTCTGGTTGACATATCTGGCTGGAATAACGATTGAAAGGCCGGCAAAATAGGCCTTATAGTTTAAAAAACAAATCAAGCAACGGCTATCAAAACGTCAGGATCGGTTCAACTTTAAATGCAATTATCTTTTAACGATTGATGTTTAAAAGTAAATTGGAAGCAAGAACGATGGAGCAGGTTATGGAAGAATTCAGGAAGTTGACGACGCAGGAAAAAGCGCTCAGAATAAACTTAAGCAAGGCTATTTACGGTTCATTTGCGGAAATCGGGGCAGGCCAGGAAGTAGCGGCGAATTTTTTCAAGGTGGGTGGTGCCTCCGGAACAGTAGCGAAGACGATGTCCGCGTACGACATGAAGTTTTCCGACGCGATCTACGGGGTGGGTGACCGCTATGTTTGTGAAGAACGGTTGATGCGCATGCTCGACCATGAGTACGTTTTGTTGCCTGAACGGCTTCCACACCGCATTGAGACCACGCGGTTCTTTTCGTTTGCCGATACCGTTGAGGTACTTAACTACGAGCGAACCAATCAGGGACATGGATGGATGGGTCTTCGTTTCCAGCTTCGCCCCCAGAGCGAGCCGAACGATTGTGTACTCCACCTGAAAATGCACGACACTGATCCACTTCAACAGCAGTACGCTTTAGGGATCGTTGGTGTTAACATGCTTTATTCGTGTATGTTCCTCACTAATGCTGAGGAGATCCTTATGTCACTTCTTGACGGGCTCACGTCGCGAAGAATTGAAATCGATATGTTCCGGATCAATGGTCCCGATTTCAAACATGTCGATAACCGTGTGATGGCATTGAAGCTTGTGAAGAATGGACTTACGAAGGCGGCAATGTTCGGACCCGACGGCAATGTAATGCAGCCGTCTGATGAACTATATAAAAAGAATGTGCTTGTTCTTCGAGGACGTTTTCGCCCGCCAACCCATGTAAATGTTGACATGCTGCTGGCATCGAGGAGGCATTTCAAACACGAGACGGACGTAGACAGGGCAAACATCGTTCTTGTATCGGAGCTTACGCTGAATGATTTAAGCCCTGATGGAAAAATAGACGAACGCGACTTCCTTCACCGTGCGGATATACTCTGTTCGTTAGGACAAAATGTTCTGATCTCCAATTACTTTGAATACTACAGGCTCGTCGATTATTTGTCGCGCATCACAAAGGGCAAAAAGATCGCGATCACGATGGGTATATATGCCTTGCAGAAGGTTTTCGAGGAAAAGACGTATGAAAATATCCGCGGAGGAATACTCGAATGTTTTGCGTCACTTTTCGGAACAAACGTCAAGCTTTATATCTATCCCGCGTTAAAAAAAGATTCCAGCGAAATATTCAGCCTAAAGGATTTTGAAGCGCAACTACCGCAGAACCTGAAGAATCTTTTCAGGTTCCTGATGGATAACAACAAACTTGAAGAGATCAGCGGGGCCAACACGAGAAACCTGCATATTATTTCCGATCACGTCTTGGCGATGATCAAAAAGGGTGAACCCGGATGGGAGCGCCTTGTTCCGCATAAAGTCGAAGAAGCGATCAAAGAACACGGGTTGTTCGATTATCCCTTCCGGCCAGAAGCAAAACAAATTTCTATCGAGGGCTGATGTAGCAACAAACTAGTTGCGCATCCATTTTGATGGCGACCTTGCCTCCATTTGATGATTAATGCAGGTCAGAAAGGCCACGAATAAACAAACCATCCCTCGTGGTGCAACCTTTGCGTTCCCTAGTGCTTCGGCATTCTAATTCGCGTTGTCACTCCAAGATTTCGGTGTTCGAACGCTAGTCCGCACCCTCAAAGTTTCATTCTCCTGAAATAGGCCTTTGCCTCCGTCATTACTTTGGGAGCGAGGATCAAGCCCGATGTCATTGTAGGTACAGCCATCAGCGCGTACGCGACGTCAATGATATTCATTACATCCTGCATCGAAAGGACAGCGCCGATAATAATTGTTCCGAGGTAAAAGTAATCGTAGTATTTTCCGGCATTCACACCAAACATAAAAGAGACAGCCTTACTTCCATAGTAGCTATAAGAAAACAGGGAGGTAATGGCGAAAAAGAAAGCACTGACAAGAAGAAGTATCTTTCCCGGTGCACCCAGCGAACTTTCGAAAGCAGTAGCGGTCAGGGTAACGCCGTTTGCTCCCGATGTATTCCAAACATCAGTAACCAATATTGCAAGCGCAGTTAACGAGCAGACGATCAATGTATCGATGGCGGGACTCAGCATCGAAACTAATCCTTCGCGTATGGGTTCCTTACTTTTTGAGGCACCCAATGCCATTGGTGCTGTGCCGATACCCGCCTCATTGGAAAATGAAGCTCTCCGCACTCCCGTCACGATCAATCCGCCGACAATCCCACCAAGCAAAGGCTCTCCCTTGTAATGGTTTGCTGCGAACGCATCTGTTATTATCATTGCAAAGTAGTGCGGGACCTTGTCGATATGTATAATGAGGATGAGTAGTACGGAAACAAAATACACCACGATCATAAGCGGAACCATTTTACCTGCCCAGCTTCCGATCCTTTGAATACCTCCGACGATAACTATACCGGAAATGATCATCAGAACAGTTCCGATGATGAACTTCGCGGTATTGATCTCTATTCCTGCGATTGAAAATGATGCAGCTTTTATTTCAGGTGATGAAATTCCGATGTCTATAATGATTTGCGTGAGCTGATTAGCCTGAAATATGGGCAAGCATCCAACGGTACAACATACGCAGAACAACACGGCTAACGGATACCACGATTTACCCAGTGCTTCGCGAATAACATACATGGGTCCACCTTGTATCTGACCTTCAGAATCTTTGCCGCGATACATCACGGAGAGGGTGCTGGTAAAAAAATTTGTAGACATTCCCACGAACGCCGTAACCCACATCCAGAACAATGCACCGGGTCCTCCCAGGGAAATAGCTGCTGCCACACCGGCGATATTTCCCATGCCTACCGTCGAAGCCAACGCCGTAGACAGTGCCTCGTATGCACTGAGTTGTCCCGGATTATTCGGATCATCATACTTGCCGCGAAGTATCGCAATAGCATGACCGAAATATTTATACGGCAGGAATCTCGAATAGAAAAGGAAAAACACTCCACCCAGGATCAAAAGAAAAAGGACAGGGGTCCAAACTCCAGTTGCGACAATACTGATGATTTCATTCATTCGACAGGTGGTTCAGGTAAAATGCTTGATCCAAGACGGGTGACGGAATTATTTCCATCGGAAGCACTCAAAATTCTCGCGCTAGTATACGACAAAATGTCTAGCGAACAACCAATTTCTTCTGGGACACTGCCGTCCAGTTGCAGAGATGGTACAAAATCCGTGCTCCGACATTTGCATCCCAATCATCATTTCCGGGGCAAACCTCGCTAAGGTCGAATCCAATGATTTTTTTTCCAGCCAACGCAATCTTCTTTAAAAGATATACAAACTCGTGAAAATTTATTCCACCAGGTACTGGCGTGCCTGTATTAGGACAAAGTTTTGGATCAAATCCATCGATGTCGACACTTATATAAATATTGGTAGGAAGGTGTTTTACGATCTCAGAACACACGTGGTCCCAGGTCTTGCCCATCGCCATAGACGATTTTATATCGTCGTCGTAAAAGGTGACGACGCGTCCCATCGCCCTTCGCATTACATCCGCTTCTTCGTCGCAAAGGTCACGAATTCCAACCTGTATTAATTTCCCCACCGCAGGAATTTTCAAGGCATTATACATGATTGAAGCATGAGAATAAGCGAATCCTTCGTATGAATTTCGCAGATCGGCGTGTGCATCGATCTGTAATATTGCAAAGCGGTCATATACTTCAGCCAGTGCGCGAATGAAACCAAGCGGGCTGCTGTGATCACCACCCACTAGTGCTACGATCTTACCTGCTTTCAAATATTCTTGTGCCGTTGATCTGACATACCCGTTAAATTTCTCACATGCTGCGTTTATACTACTTAGCGATGAATCATCAGTAGTTATTTTTTCGCCGTTCTCCACCTTCCTGATGTGTTGCACGGCCTGTGTGCGGACTAATTTATTTTCTTCAACCAGTTCATCGGATATGGGAAGCATACAAACGCCAAGCTTCCAGGCATCCGGAATATCTTTTACGAATAGATCAACCTGATAGGATGCGTCGACGATGGCTTGTGGACCGCGGGATGTTCCATCGCGATAGGTAACGGTGACATCCCAGGGTGAAGGAATAATGACGAGCTCAGAATTCTCGGGTGAAAATGGAAGTCCGAAGAGATTGCCGCGTCTACCTGGGCCGTTATAGTCAAAATTGGCAACTATTTCTTCCTTGGTGGGCATTTTGCTGAGAGTGAAAATTTTTAATCTCCAAGCGCTCCAGGATGGACGTAGTTTTGCAGGTCACCGTTTCCCTGGCTCACTTCCTTCCACGAGCTAACGTTGAATTTTATGATGGCCAATCCGCACGGTGGCATGTCGCCAATTTCGGCTTTGGTCAATGACTCGGCGAGGTACGAAATGGCAGGGTTGTGCCCGATACATAACACGGTTTGATGATCGTCGTTGAGTTGAGAAATAAATTGAAAGAAGGTTCTTGTGGAGGCTTCATACAGATCTTCGTGCTCAACGATCTTCTCATTTTCAAATTTCATTGCATCTGCCATGAGACCTGCCGTTGCCCTGGCTCGTATAGCGACACTACATAATACTGTATCGAAAGAAATATTTTCCTTATAGAGGTAAGAACCAATAAGTATTGTCTCTCTTATACCGCGTGAGGTAAGTTCTCTTTCTTTATCTGGCTGGCCAGGCAGTTTTTCGCTGCTTTCGGCATGACGTAATAAGTATAAATACCGAGGCATACCAGTGAATTAAGTGTTTTAAACCGTTCTCGACGTGTCAATATTACTAAGCTGAACTAAAAAAGTTGAAAACTTATTTGAAATATTAGCTAAATGGGTGAAGGTCAGAGCACAAATGAAGTAAAATGAGGGATGTTCGTTCGTCATTTTAGACGTCACCAAACCGTGTTCAAATTTGACTTTTTAAAATTTTACTGATATTTGGACCCTTTGAACGTTAAAAGCCAATGTCAAAAAATCTCGTAATCGTTGAATCTCCTGCAAAAGCCAAGACTATTGAAGGATATCTTGGAAAGGACTTTAAAGTCGCGTCGAGCATGGGGCACATCAGGGATTTGCCAAAAGGAAGCGGTGCAATTGACATTGAAAACGATTTCGAGCCGACGTATGAAATCAGTCCCGATAAGAGGGAAGTCATATCGAAACTAAAAAAACTTTCTGAGGACGCCGAAATGGTATACCTCGCGTCCGATGAAGACCGCGAGGGAGAAGCGATTTCCTGGCACTTGAAGGAAGCACTTGATCTGAACGATAAAAAAACACGCAGGATTGTCTTTACTGAAATTACGAAGAAAGCGATACTGAACTCACTGGAAAATCCTCGAGGCATCGATATCGATCTTGTAAATGCGCAACAAGCGAGACGTGTACTCGACCGGTTGGTGGGTTATGAACTCAGCCCGATCCTTTGGAAAAAAATAAGCACAGGTTTGTCTGCGGGTCGTGTTCAATCCGTTGCAGTGCGGCTTGTTGTTGAACGCGAGCGCGAGATAACCGAGTTCAAGACAAAATCGTCCTTCAAGGTGAATGCATTTTTCACCCTTGAAAATGGAAGGACGCTGGCAGCAGAACTTTCGGATCGTTTTGATACAGAAGAGGAAGCGATGCAGTTTCTTGAACAATGCAAAGGAGCAAAGTTCACCATTACGGATTTACAGACGAAACCTTTAAAGCGATCGCCTGCACCGCCATTTACAACGTCTACATTGCAGCAAGAGGCTGCGCGAAAGCTGGGATTCTCCGTGATTCAAACGATGATGGTGGCGCAGAAACTTTATGAAGCTGGTAAGATCAGCTACATGCGTACCGACTCCGTAAACCTTTCGGATGAAGCACGCACCGGAGCAATGAACCAGATCAACTCCAGCTACGGCCAGGCATTTTTTCAGCCACGTCAATTTAAGACAAAGTCCGCGTCGGCACAGGAAGCTCACGAAGCGATCAGGCCCACTGATTTCTCTGTAACGAATCCGGGTATGGACAGAAATGCACTGCGACTTTACGACCTGATCTGGAAACGGGCAATTGCATCCCAAATGGCAGATGCAGAATTGGAAAAAACTACTGCAACCATTGGTATCTCTACATCACCGCGCGAATTTATTGCAACTGGTGAAGTGATAAAATTTGAAGGATTTCTAAAGGTATACATGGAATCC
>DASVBA010000465.1:0-6549 GCA_036376095.1 Chryseolinea sp. | reverse complement strand
GATAAGTGAAACTTTATAAAAAAGTTTATCATTAGCGTTCACCTTACCCTGAATATCCTTGATCTTTAACTCGAACTTGATGTTATCAAAAAAGAAGTCGACGTCTTTCAGATAGGCCTGAACATCCTTGTTAGTAATAACGTTGCGCTTTTCGACAAGATCATCCTCCACCTGCACCTTCGGGTCTCTGAAGATCTTGGTATAGCTTTCGGTTATAAGTACATCTTTGTCGCGCGCGGACGTGGCCTTATCCCCTATAGTATTTAGAACGTACTCGAGGAATGCAACCATATCTTTGACCTTCTGTTCATGCTGCTTCAACTCGGGATCAGTAGGTTGAGCAACCTGCTTGGTCGATTTAGCAGCCTTGGGCTTTTGAGCCAAAAGGGTACCTTCTGTACATAGCGTCAGGGCAAGAACAATGGCAATCCAGACCTTATTTACCTTCATAGTAAAGATACTTTCTAAGTAAATTCTTTTCAGACTCATTGTTTACCTTGACCAGATTAGAAATAAGCCAGCCGGAGTTATAACCGGGCCGATTAAATTCCGACAATTCAAAATACCATCCGTTCACCTGGAAAAAATGGAATTTTACTTCTTCCACCGTTTTAAACTTCAGATTTCCTTTCTTGATCTCATAAAGAAAGAGCGACAAGTGATCGGGCACGAATCGTTTGACAGCAAATTGACTTATGCTATCGGTATAATTGAAGGCTTTTCTAAGGTTCATGAAATCCAGCTCGTGACTCAGCGGATGGAGAAATTTTCCAACCTTTGTTGTATCCCTTTTGAAGTAGGGATCAAACATGGCCGCATACACTTTGCTGATCACCCATTTTGTTCCCTCGTGATCTTTCTCCAGCTCCATGAACAGTGTGACCGGCTCGCTCTTGCCGTTCAAGGTAAAGGTGGTATGAACTTCTGAGAACCAGTTGCCGCCGTGGAAATCGAGAATGACAGGCTTAGTTTTATCAAGCACGTCTTTTGCGAACGCAACCTTGAGATCCGGTTTTATGCCTGCGTTGTTATCATCAAAAAGTATTCCTATGTATTTTTTCCTGAGCTTCTCGCTTCTGTATTGTTTGTCTCTTGGATAGTAACGCTCTCCTTTTTCATCTTCCTCGCCATTAAAACGCCGGAAGAACTGGTTAACCTGTTTGGTTTCCGCATAGAGCTTGCTCTCATCCTCCTTGTCCAGCAATTGGGCGAAAGAAGGATAATAAAGAGTTACGATTAAAAGAAAGAATACTAATACCGATGATCTCATGCACTTGTTTCGCTCACCCTGATGTCACCTAACATCACATCCCAGAATTCAACTGTTCTTCCGGAAATCTGTGTTTTCTTCCGTTCCACGTAGATGGTGATATCTTTCTTTGTTGTGTCCTTGTATTTCATCCCATCATCTGATGTTCCTTCGAACCGTTGATAGATGGTAACAACGCCAACGTACCTTCCATCGGGCTGACGCTCGAGGTCACTGATGTAGTGAATGTCGTACCATGAGATCGTAACTTTATCATAGTTAAGTGCCATCAGTCTTTCGAAATACTTACGCACTTTATAGTAGTTGATCTCCTTTCTGTTGAGTGAAGACACACCCATTTCACTGTCAGGCGCAAACAGTTCTTCAGCGCGATCCATGACACGTGTCGCTTCTGAAAATGGAGTCTTCTTATTGCCGATGATGCTGATGTATTTACTTAAGTCGCGGACTTTCTCCAGCGCCAATGAGTCGATAGCCTGTTTTCGTTCCGGGCTGATATCGGCTTTTTGGGCAGAAACATTTCCAATCAGCAGAAGGCTTACTAAGATTCCGAATAGATATTTGAGCTTTATCATGTTCTTAAGATTTTAATTGAAATTATTTCTGTTTTACCAGTTCCACTTCCGTGATCTTGCCAGAGTTGTCAAATTGAAGCTTGCCAAGCTTGTCCGCCTGCTTTTTTTGATCTTTCAGATAGTTGAGATAGTCTTTGATTGTCGTCGGGCGATCATAATCCTTCTGGCCACCTGATTCGCTGATCACGATCAACACGGGTGCATCGGGAGAAGCGAACAGCGTAAGTGCCTCGTTGATACTGCTGTTTGCTGATGCGATGTTATTAGCGCTTCCGATTGCAGAGAAATATTGTTCGAGCTTCATATATGGATCGCTCTTTTTCGCTTTTTCTGCGGCTTCTGCCTCTGCCCTTGCGCGCTCTTCAGCTTCTCTTTTCTTGCGCGCCTCCTCCTCTTCACGTTGTTTTCTGGCATTTGCAGCCGCTTCCTGTTCCAATCGTGCTTTTTCGGCCGCTGCCTGCGCTTCCATGGCTTTCTTCTTACTCTTGCATCCAGAGCCAAGCGCCACGCACGCGATTATAATAGCAAATGCGACTAATCGTATGGAAGTTCGAAAAAGGGTCGTCATCTTCTGTATCATCTGAGTTGTATTTGGTTTTTAATAAATGTTCTCTTAAGAATAATTATCCCAGTTCTCTTTTATGAAAGCGGTCGTTCTTACGATAGCTATCAGAACGAAGGTACAGGTTTAATTATTATTCCCGCTTTGCAGGTTTGCGGAGAAAATTCCACAATGTTTTTTACATCTGCAAATTGTTTTTTACCAGTTAACAGGCGGGCAGTTAAGCAGCATCATAGGGGCGTAGGAATGATTAAATAGCCTGATAAAGCAATGAACAAAATTACATATCCGTAGAGACCACCCAATGATCATTCCAAGAAACGCGACGTTTTGTAAAAAGAAGGGAGCTGATATCGAAGCGCTCGCTTATCTGAGTGTAAACACCGGTGTTTTAAATTACGGTCGTGCATTGAATCTAACGGACACATTACACAACGTAATTGCAATTCTGCATGCGGATGTTCAACCCCTTCGGGGTTGCCGGGTTCGTGTGTGCGTTGTCACCCCGCATTTCATGCGGGGCTATTAAGCTTCAATCCCTTCAGGATTGAATGCAGATTACGTAAGGATCTTCGACCCGCCGTCACTTTTGCCGATCATGTGGACAATTGATCAAATGGTGACCACGCTCCTATTGTTCGCCAATACCTAATCCCGAAGGGTTTAAAGCTTAATAGCCCCGGTGAAACCGGGGGTTGCAGATGAATGTGATCCGGCAACCCCGAAGGAGTTGAACAAGAACATTGCCGCATCGAGGGACGCGGCGCATCGATCTTGAAACTAGATTGTTATTCCGACCGCAAACTCGACGCCGGATTGACTAACAGCGCCCTGATGGTTTGAAAGCTTACCGTAAGCAATGCAATCAATAGCGCCAATGTGCCTGCTAACGGGAAGATCCACCATGAAACATCAACGCGATAGGCGTATTCTTTCAAGAACCAATCGTTCATGCCAATCCACGCCAACGGTGAAGCTATTGCAATTGCAGCTGCAACCACTATTAACATTTCGCGTGACAGCAAACCAAACAAGGAACCCAAGCTTGCTCCCAAAATTTTCCTTATACCAATTTCCTTTGTTCGCTGCTCCGACGTGAACATTGCCAGTCCCAACAAACCAAGACACGATATAAAAATCGCGAGCGCGGCAAAACCGTTAGACAACTTGCTGATCACCTGCTCGCTTTGGTATAATTTATCATATTCCTCATCCGAAAACTGAAACGAGGGAGGAAATTGTGGATTCAGTTCACGCCATATCTTTTCAATCGCCGCAATCGCCTCAGTCGTTTTTCCGGGAGCTGTTCGAACCAACGCGTGTCCGTAACCGATCTCTTCACCAAATCGCAAGACCAATGGAGTGATCGGGACGTGTAATGAAGTCATGTGAAAATCTTTGACAACACCAACTATTGTTCCCTTTTTGCCCCAAAAAGTCAATGGCATTCCGATCGGATCTTTATAACCGAAGATCTTCAACGCAGTTTCGTTTACAATATAACCCGAGGAATCAGTGGCGAAATCATTAGAAAAATCGCGACCGTGTTGCATTTCAAGTTTCATCGTATTCATAAAATCGTAGCCTATTGCGGCAAAGGTAAACTGAAGCATCACACCGGGTGCCTTTCCTTCCCATGTTACGCCTCCGGTTCCGTTGGTAAGTGATGTAGGTTGCTGCGTGATACGACTTACCGATTGTATTCCTGGCAAGCGAAGAAGTTGTTCTTTAAATGGTGCGTATTTGGCAGCCAGCGTCCCCTGTAATGGAACATAAATAAGATTCTCGCGGTCATATCCAAGGTTAACTGACTGGATATACGAGACCTGGCGCGAGATCACGATTGTTCCAATAATTAGCATTATCGATAAAACAAACTGGAAAACGACCAACCCCTTTCTAAACCACAACGCACCCTGACTGAACTTTAACGATCCCTTGAATGCCCTCACTGGATTGAATGACGAAAGATAAAGTGCGGGATAACTACCCGCCACGAAACCAGTTAAAAGAGCTAACCCGCCAAGCGATATCCAGAAGAAGATATTGCTGGTGGGGATTTCTATGTGCTTATTTACGATTATGTTAAAATAAGGAAGTAACAACACAACGATCAGTAAGGAAAAGCCAAACGAAAGAACGACGATCCAAAGTGCTTCTCCCATAAATTGGCGTATTAGCACACTTCGCATTGCTCCCACGACTTTCCTGACGCCGATCTCTTTTGACCTTTTGAATGACCGCGCGGTTGTCAAATTCATAAAGTTTATACAAGCGATAAGAACGATAAATCCCGCAATGACACTGAAAAGATTTACATACTGAATCCTTCCACCAACAAGCTTGCCTGATTCATACTTCGAATGCAGGTATTGCTCACTGTACTTCTGTATGTCTAACTCAATTCTGAAGTCTTCTTGCTTATTATAGTTATCGATGAAATGAAGGATCTTCCTCCTGAAACTTTCTACGTCCGCGTCCTTTTTTAAGACCATGAAAGCCTCGGGCGCATTGTTGCCCCAGTCTTTTGCCCACTCATTCATTTCCAGGAACGTCTCCCAGTTGATGATAAAATCGAATTTGCGCGAACTCTGGTGACTTATGTTCTCAAAAACGGCAGAGACTGTCAGGTCCTTCGTGTTCTGATAGCGGATCGATTTACCCATGGCTTCTTCCGGCGAACCGAAAAAATCCTCTGCCATTTTTCTTGAAATGGCGATATCCACAGATGTCTTTAACGCATTATCCGCATCGCCTGCCAACAATGGATAACTGAACATTTTGAAGAAGTCAGGCCCGGCATTATTGCCATCCTCCTTCAATATTTTACCATTGAACTCGAATGTGGCCAGCTCATTCCATCCCATGCCAGTAGCAAATTCTACTTCCGGAAGCACTGATTTCAACTCGTCAGCAAGCAGTCCCGGTGTGTTGTAGTAAGTATCTATGAGGCCGTCGTGATATTGGCGCTCAATTACAGTGTACAACCGGTCATCCAATTTGTGAAATGCATCGATGCTGCGTTCATCGTACACCCAAAGCATGATTAAAAGACTGGACGTGAGGCCAAGTGTAAGGCCGAGTATATTAATAATAGAGAAGGCCTTGTTCTTAACAAGATTTCTCCACGCTATTTTTAGGTAGTTTTTGAACATAACCTGCAGGTTAGAGTTATGAGTAGTTATGAGTCATGAGTTATATTGTGACCGGAAAATTGGAGAAAGGTTACAATAATCAGAAAATAAAATTCCTCGTGTCGTACCATTAGGGCAAAACCGGTGTCTATTGACCCAGTGCGTATATGATTACGCGTTATTGAGGAAAATGATGTGCAGTGTGTAATTTAGCAACCAATGTAAGGATACCTTGAAGACAATTCGAAGATCATGGTTGTTCGTTGCTGTATTGCTCTACGGATGTCTCGAGCCAGTCAACGTTGTTACCGAAAGGGTTGGTGGAGAGCTGGTGATTTCGGGGCAAATTAGCACATTGGATGATCAGTCCACTCTGACTATCGGCACCACCGCGGAAATTGAGCGACTTCCCTTTCCTGTGTCAGGTGCGGCAGTTTCTATTTATGAAGATGGCGATTCTGTTGGAGCATATATTGAAAGTGATGAACGCGCAGGAAAATATATTCTTAAGGGGCGCACGGGACGGCCTGGCCGGGTCTATCAGATAAGAGCTATACTTCCCGATCATAAGACGTATTGGTCTCATCCGGAAAAAATGCCTGAAGAAGCAGGAACAGTTGCCACTTACTACGAACATGCCCGTGGGGAGTATGTCGATGGAGAAGGACTCTTGTCGACGAAGAATTTTATTAAAGTGTATGCAAACTCGTCTTTGCCCGCGCCAGAAATACGATACTTCAGGTGGGTTGTGGAAGAAGTTTACATAATTGTTGCCTCCAATCCTCCTGGCACATCTACAAGTCCACCCTGTTTTATCACACAGCTAGCCGAACCTCAATCCATAGTTCTGCTCGACAGGGTATATCTTTCTGCCACCGAAATCCCTGACAAACTTTTGGCCAGTCGATTGGTAGACGCGTCATTTCTGTATCAGCATTATTTTGTAACCTATCAAAGTGCACTCACGGCTGAAGCGTACGACTATTGGCGTAAGGTTGGCATACTCGT
>DASVBA010000456.1:0-11637 GCA_036376095.1 Chryseolinea sp. | reverse complement strand
TATACAAGCCAAAATTTACTCTGTAAGATCTCTTATCCGGTGGAGCATCTGTGTTAATGGAAACCTTAACTCCGGGAATAACAGTGGCGACGGCCTCAGCCAATTCTTTTACCTGATAATTCCATTGATCAGTTCCGGTATTTACCGCTAAGAAGTCGCCAATATCGGAAGGACGACTGATCGCCCAATCGATCGCCACGGCCATGTCTTTCACATTGATCAACGGTCTCCACGGAGTGCCATCACTGAGAATCGTAATATGCTTGGATGCCAGTGCGCAGGCCACAAAATCGTTCAAGACGAGGTCTAACCTCAACCTTGAGCTCATCCCACATGCAGTGGCAAATCGCAAGCAGGTAATCATGAAGTTCTTATCCGCCAAGGGCTTCAAATCCTGCTCGGTAAACACCTTGGAACGCGCGTACGCTGTCAATGGATTGAGTGTAGAATCCTCCGTTTTCGCACCATCACTTGCTGCTCCGTACATGCTGCAGCTAGAAGCAAATACAAACGATTTGACCCCCAGCGACTTTGCCCTTTTAGCAAGAAGTATCCCTGATTTGTGGTTCACATCAAGAGTAACTTCCTCGAACTTTGTGCCCATTGGGTCGTTTGAAATGGCGGCCAGATTTATGACTGCATCCGCCCCTTTCAGTATATCGTCCGGAACGTTACGTATATCGCCGAAATATTGATGATCAAGCTTGCGCTCTGGTAGGTAATCAACGTCGGTCAGGCAGCTAGCAAAAAACCCTGTGTCATAACCAATTAATGTTGCAGTTGGATATGTTGACCTCAGCCGCTCTATTACACCCGGCCCGACATATCCCATATTTCCAAAAATGACAATCTTCATATTATAGTTTATGGTAAGTATAAGGAAATTTTAAATAGCGAAAAAATCTCATTTCCAGCGTTTCCAGGGCGCTTTTCCGGATTTCCAAAGGTCTTCCAGATAGTTCTTATCCCTCAACGTATCCATCGCTTGCCAGAAGCCATTGTGCTTGAAAGCGGATAGGTTTCCGGATGTCGCCAGCTTTTCCAGGGGCTCGCGTTCCCATGTTGTTGAATCATCTTTGATGAGGTCCATTACTGAAGGCTCGCATACAAAAAAACCTCCGTTGATCCATGGAGTTTCACCCGTCAGAGGCTTTTCCTGGAAGTGATTTACTTTTACATCCTCGCTGCCCAACGTAAAGGCTCCAAACCTTCCTGGCTGTTGCACCGCTGTTAATGTCACCTGTGTGCCTTGCTTTTTATGGAAATCAATTAGTTTGCTGATATCTACATCGCTAACGCCGTCACCATAGGTCAGGCAAAATGACTCATTGCCTATGTAGTCTTTTACCTTCCTAAGACGACCACCGGTCATTGTATCTTCACCTGTCTCCACCAACGTGACGCGCCAGGGTTCGGAGAAGGCATTATGCACCTCCATCTTATTGTGTTTCATATCGAAGGTAACGTCAGCACTATGAAGGAAGTAGTTGGAGAAGTATTCCTTAATTACATAAGACTTGTAGCCGCAACAAATAATAAAATCATTTATCCCGAAGTGCGAATAAATTTTGAGAATGTGCCAAAGAATCGGCTTGTTGCCAATTTCGACCATAGGTTTAGGTCTGACACCGCTCTCCTCGCTGATACGGGTTCCAAATCCACCTGCAAAGATTACTGCTTTCATAGATTATTTTGGTTGAACATATTTTGCCGTGCAATTAAGCCGAAAAAAAGAACATTTTGGGCTCCGACCCCAATGATTGAAATCATTCTTCCTACAGATTGAAATCATCCTTTATAGTCATGTATGGGAACCAACGTTTGCAATACATCATCCTTAGTTGCGATGGCAAATCTCAGCCTTTGACGGCGGGTTTTTTGAATACTGACTTTACAGGTCTTACGAAATGATTTCTCACCCTCGCGCCAATGAATATCCTACCGTAATAGCAATAAAGGACACCAACATAACACGCTATTGCCAGTGACACCCTTGAAAAAAAAGGCCTGGATGAAAACACGTGTGACCGAGTCCAGACCTCGCTGAACGCATCCATCGCGATCTTTAAATGTGGGAAATATCCGACGATCCATGACTCTCCCATGGATCTCGCGTATTGCCTGAAGTCCTTCGATACTCCACCGAAATGCTTGTTGTAGCCCGTGAATTCGAAGTTCTTCACTTTACCCAAATACACCAGGTTTGCCACAAAGTGATAGTCGTTCCCTATTACGCGATTGAGCGTGAGACCCTCAGTCAACTCGCGCCTGATCAAGCCGTGCAAGATCCCGCAATAAACTACTTTCGAATAAAAATGGACTATTCTAGATCCAGGTGAATTTTGTTCAAATGTAAAACCCTGTTCCAGGATATCTCTAGTAGTATTTTGCCAATACTGGATTCGACCCGAGGCCAGCGAGTAATCATCGTGCGCTTCCATGAATTGGACTGCTCTTAAGATAAATCCTGGCTCAAGAAAATCATCATCCGCAAGCCACATGAAATACTTTCCTCTTGCCTCCTTTACCAGGAAATTATAATTGCCGATTTGGCCAATGTTCTTTTCCTGCCGTATGAGTTTAATCTCTGGATGGTTACGACCGAAATTTTCGACTACTTCCGTTGTATTATCTGTTGAGCTATTGTCTGAAACAATTATTTCGAGATTTGGATAGTTCTGTGCCCATATGGATTCGATTGGCCGCGGCAATCTCTTACCACCGTTATAGGTAGGTATCCCTATTGTGACCAAAGGAAATTTATTGCTTTCCATCTTTATTGGCGAGTCATCGCTGCCTGATAAATATCCATCAACATTTTGTAGTTCCGTTCCGGAGTGTAATTCTCGAGGTAGCACGTCCTTGCGTTTGTCGACAATACTTTAAAATCGTGGCTGTTAAGCTCGTTTAAAGCATGAATCAAGGAATTCTCATCACCAGCCTCGAAAAGTATCCCGTTGATCTTGTCTGTTACGATTTCGGCAATTCCGCCTAATCGTGAACCAATCACCGGCGTTCCGGTCGCTAGCGCCTCAAGTATCGTCAGCGGAAAACCCTCATACCAGGTTGAAGGAACAATCAATGATTTTGTTCGTTTCAAATGGTCCATTATTGCCGACTTCGGTTGAAATCCAAGGTAGAGGATATTTCTTCTTTCGTTGACAACAGACTCTACTTCGGATTGCAATGGACCGTCGCCAATGATTATAAGTTTCAGGTCTGTCTTTCTAAACGCATTTAACAAAACCCTAATACCTTTTTCTTCAGATAATCTCCCCACATACAAAAAGAAATCCTCCCTGACCTCTGTGCCATTTCCGGGATCCTCTATAAAATTTGGTTTCAGCATGAATTGGTGTGCAGATGCTTTCACCCTGGAATCAAGAAATTTAGATCTTGCGAACGCGGTCAACGTGATAAACTTATCGACTTTGTTCTTCCAGGTGCCGATCAGGTTGTGCAGGGTAGTCATTACCGCTATGCCTGCCGTTTGTAATACAGAGTTTCGATACACTCCCTTTATTACCGCATCAAAGGGAAAAATGCTTTTTATGCTTTTTTCATAAATGCCGTGATTGTGGTACAAGGTTGCACTGGGACAAATCAACCTATAGTTGTGCAGTGTCAGAACCACTGGAACGTTGTTGCGTTTGGCGGCATAAAAAATAGACGGCGACGCCAGGGGAACGAAATTATGAACATGAAAAATATCCGGCTTAAACTCTTTCATTTTCTTGCTTACCACATTGGCACTCCTGAAATTATAGACGCCCATAATACCCGATAGCAACTTATCCACACCGGTTGTAATTGAGCTGTTGTCAAAGACAATTCTCTCTACTTGATGATTGTGTTGAGAGAGCAGTTCCCCTTCAGATTCAAAAACTTTATCTTCACCACCGGCATACTGATACTTGTTATGTAAAAGCAATATCCTCATATCGAATACCCAGGCAAAGCATTTATCATCGACATTGAATAGATATTAGTGTTGTTAGTCGAAATCTCTCTCAGAAATAATTAACCAAAACCAATACAAGGTTAGCGAACCTCGCGAAGGAGATTGGCTTCCTCCAGCTTGCTGGCCGCAAAGTGGATTGTTTCAAAATTCATGTTTGCCCGCCTGCAAATATCAAGCAGTGAGTTCTCGCCATCCGAAAGGTTCAATACCCACAAAAGCGCCAGTTGGAATTCTTTCGCGTCATTGTTGCCGCCTTTCAGACTATAAAGTCCCCGCTTTCCCAGCTGTGGCTCACACTTCGGATTTGTGTTAAGAAATCTCCTGTTTCCCTCCAGAATACCTAGGATCTCAAGATACGTATTGTATGAATCTTCCAGTGATTCTTCCTTTATGAATTCAAGATTATCAGCCGACGTGTGGTATTGAATGTATTGTCCGAATGGCGTTCGTGACAAGTTACCTACCGACAAATTAAATCCTGGAGAACAAAACTGTCTTTCATCATACCCATAAGGAAAGAAATCAATGATCTTATTCTCAGGATTTCGTTTTTTTAATACCATTTCAGCGACCTGGTCGATCTCGGCATTTCCTTTTCTTGATCGCTTGTAAGTAAAGTGGCCGGGATCTCCCAAAAGAGACGCAACAAGACCGTGTTTAATATTTGCAACCTTTTTTTCATTAACAGCTAGCCACGCAATAGCGCCTATGGTGCCTGGGATAAAGATAAAGCGATAGGAATATCTTGTTTTCGATTTCAGAAGCTGTTTGATGAGAAATGTAACCACGCTAATTCCCGCCAAGTTATCGTTCGCCAGTGATGGATGGCACACATGAGCAGAAATCAGAATCTCGTCGGAAAGCTCACCCTTTATAAAACACTCGGCATAAGTGAGGTGGCCGGCCGTCAATGATGAATCAATATGAACTTCATATTTTTCATCGTTAAGCTTTTGGTATTGATTGTAACTGAGGCAAAACCCCCAATCCTCCTTATAGTACGAAGTACGATATGGAATCCAGTCCGGGTATTCCGGAAGATAATAAAGATGTTTCCGCAGCTCTTCCAAAGACACTTCACCATGAATGGGGGTGCTATAATTCAAGACATGCAAATTGCAATCTTTAAAATCCACAATCTTGTCGCCCCTGCTATTTTTGATGTAGGCATCATTGATATTCCACTCCTTAGGCACTTCCCAGTCGAAGATTGTTGTCCCTGTAGGTACTTCGTGAATTTCGAGTGGAATGATGTTCTTGAGAATTGCTAGGGTTTGACGTACACCATTGCCCGTAATGCTACGACATATAGGATAAAGGTCAGTCGCAAGCATGTGCATTTGCTTACCTAACGACGTACCGACTACTACTGGCTCATCCAGTGAAATCATGTCTTTTTTTTATTGGTCCCAAAATTCTAAAAAAAAATTGAAAATGGTGCCTACTCAATAGGCACCATTGCACTGGGATCTAATTCAGGGCCACTCCCATTAAATATTACCTAACTAGCCCTCTGATATCGTAAAGTCCATTTAGGATCAAATACCGTCAACTCGGGTATCGGGATCACAAATTTCCCTCCCCACTCCTGGATGAAGGACATGTTTTCCATTATTTCTTCTTTCAGGTTCCAGGGAAGAATGAACACGTAATCGGGTTTTGTTTCTTTTATCTTATCTGGTGAATAAATTGGAATTAGTGTTCCCGGCAAGAAGTTTCCTTGCTTGTGCGGATTGCGATCGACGGTATAGTCGATAAAATCCGTTCTGATACCACAGTAGTTCAGCAGTGTATTTCCCTTACCGGGAGCGCCATAGCCTGCTACGGTTTTGCCGTTGTTTTTTGCTTCGATCAAGAACTCCAGGATTCTACGTTTCGTTTGTTTGACATTTCTTTCAAAATCCGCGTAAAAACCCATTGATAACATACCGGCTTGTTGTTCCATGGCCAGAAGCTGGTCAACCTCATGCGTAACTTGCTTAGATGTGTCCTCGGCATGCCTTGCATAAATTCGTATAGACCCACCGTGGGTCGGCAATTCTTCGACGTCGAACAACACCAGGCCATGATGTCCGAAAATCCTTTTAACAGTAGTGAATGATAAATAGGAAAAATGTTCGTGATAAATAGTGTCGAATTGATTACCCTCAACTAATCGCAACAAGTGAGGAAATTCCATAGTAATCACTCCGTCTTCACGTAAAAATTCTTTCATTCCCGAAACAAAATCATTGATATCAGGTACGTGAGCCAGCACATTATTTCCGATAAGGAGGTCTGTCTTGCCATACTTCGCAACCAACTGCTTCGCGGTATTGAGGCCAAAGAATTTTGTCTCGGTTCTTATACCACGTTTGATAGCATATTCAGCGACGTTTGCAGCAGGTTCTACACCCAGCACGGGTATATTCCTTTCTGCGAAATACTGCAACAAATAACCATCATTGCTGGCCAATTCAGAGACCAGCTTGTCAGCACCGATGCCAAGCCTATTTATGATCTGATCCGAATATCGCTTTGCATGCTGGAGCCATGAATCAGAATAAGACGAGAAATAGGCGTAGTCGTTAAAGATTTCAGAAGGCGCAACGAACTCATCCAATTGTACAAGAAAACAATCGCTGCAGACATAGGCATGCAAAGGATAAAATGGCTCCATCCTATTTAACTCTTCAGGTTTTACATGATCCTGACAAAGAGGAGACATTCCGAGATCGACAAAACTTTGTTCGAGGGGTGATTGGCAAAATCTACATTTGCCGGAGGATCCATTTTTTTTCATTAGTTAAAAAAATTTAAAGCCGTTAGACGAGACATGTATCCGACAGAACCGATTTTAGTAAACGATTTTTTAATCGTTATTTTGACTTAGATCAAAGTTTTGCCGTCGTTTTTGCCTTTGAATAGTTAAAAGTATAAGGATTGTTTTTTTGGCTTCATGATTGAGGTTGGATTTTTGGATGATTGTAGTCATCAAAAAATGCCTTGAAGTTCCAGCGTTGGCCAATTAAGCGTACTGTTTCCAATATATGTCTGATTTTCAAGTGATTATAAAGATTTTCATAGTTGCTATCGCGTTTCACTGGGCGCCGATCCGCGGCTTTTCGGGCGATTTTTTTGTATCGACCACAGGCAGCGATAGCAATGGAAACGGGACACAATCTAAACCCTGGAAGACCCTAGGATTTGCTTGTGCGAAAGTCCCGCCAGGTCAGGGACATACCATAAAACTTTCCGAGGGCATCTTTGTGGAGCGTCGCGTGATTGTGCCTACTGGGGTCAGTATTGCCGGGGCCGGGAGAGAGCGTACTATATTAAAAGCGGATCCATCAATTTACCACCACCCTGCCGACCCCGGCTTTTCGCACGATAAGTTCCTGATCGACCTTTCGTCCAACTCTCTCGCTACTGGCAATCAAAGCGTCAAAGAACTCACCATCGATGGCGATGAAAAAAAATTGCATGGAGGAATCCTTGTGAAAAATCGAACAAATGTCTTATTGAAAAGGATTAAGATCGAAAGAACGAACTTTACAGCCATCTGGCTCTGGGAGGTAAAGGACTCCAGGGTTAGTGAAGTAATAATTAAAAACTGCGCGTGGGGAAGTGCCGCATGGTCTTCGGGAGCAATTGATATTACAAACCTTGAGCGGGTCGAGCTCGACAATATTCAGATAGATGAAAATTTTGGATATGGAATTAAAGCCCTTGGGACAAATGGACCCATGCATTATGTAAAAGTTCACGACAACAAGATTTCAGTAGCGCCATTTGGTCAATGGAAGACCGATTCAGGCGCAGATGCCCCTAATATTGCTGTCGAGTTTTGGAATGTTGACCTGTTGGGATGCGAGTTTTACAACAACGATGTGGACAACGTTATATCTCTCGTTATGGATAAAGAGCAATGGAGGATTCCAAAGGGTTCGTCGACCATTCGCGTCTATAATAACATCATAAATCTGGAGAAGCGAGCAAAGGGATACGGATACGCACTGGAAGTAAGCGTACATGATATTGAAATAGATCATAACTATATATTAAAAGGCAGCCATGGCATTGTGAATTGGGACAAAGGCGAGACAAGGATGAGTAACTGGACGATTCACCATAATATCTTTTATGGAATCTCAGACCATTACCCGACGGAAATTCTACGGGCTCAGAATTCGGGTTTACACAACATCAAATTTTATAACAATACTGTTGAATTTTCCGGAACCCGTACTACCAATCTTATTGCTGTGTATGGCGGCACAAGTGAAAACATTGAGGTAAAAAATAATCTGATCATCAACTCAAATACGTCATATACTCATTACCCCAACAAGATCCTCCATTCTGAAAAAGGAACGTTTAAAAATGTCGTGGTCACGAATAATTTTCTTAGCAACCAGGCACTCGGTTCTATCCCGGGAAAATCTGAAAACAATAAGTCAGGCGATCCCAAATTAAAAAAGGCCGGAAATCGACCTCTCCCCTATTACTTACCCCAATCAGACAGTCCCGTAATCGATTCCGGAGTCAATGTTGGCCTTCCCTTCGAGGGTTCCGCACCCGATATCGGGGCTCATGAGACTTTTTTTCAGAACTAGTTGCCAATATTTGTTCATCTTGAAATAGGTCCGTTCACCGACTAAGAATTTAGTACATATAATTCGCCTCAAAGTTTTTGTTTCTATTGTACATTATTGCTTTAATTACTAGATTAGTATAAGCCTTGAGGAGTAGTTACACATAATTGGGACGAGTACAAGTGAAGTAGAGACAATTTGACTTACAGCTCACACTAAGGTTTGATATCCTAATCGATTTTTACTTTATTTCTGGGCAGAGTATATCAACACTATGCCTGTAATAGATCTTTATCGCCGGTAAAAATTAGAATGATGATGAGGCTGTTAAGCACGCTTGTATTGTTTATTGTTGGACTTAACTGTGCTTTTGCAACCGATTATTATGTAAGTACGACTGGCAATGATGCTTCAGGAACCGGAACTCAGGCAAATCCCTGGAGAAGCATACGGGTCGCCTGTACTAAAGTCGCTGCCAACCAGGGCCATAACATCATAATCTCTGCCGGAACGTTCGTTGAGACACAAATCAAAGTACCAACGGGTGTTAACATCATCGGGGCAGGGATCGATGTCACTATCATTAAGTCGGATCCAAGTTTCTATTACTATCCAGCCAGTCCTGGCTTTTCGAACGATAAGTTCCTCATCTTACTCAACTCAGGTTCATTTACTCCGGGTAACCAAAGCTTAAAGAATTTTACCATCGACGGAGATGGAAAGAAGCTCCACGGTGGCATCCACGTAAAATTCAGGACCAATGTTTTAATAGAAGGTGTCAAAGTCCAGTTTGTGAACTTTAACGGTATATGGCTTTTTGATGTCAAAGATTCCAAACTATTGAACGTACAGCTCAAAGACTGTGCATGGGGAAGTTCCGCATGGGCGTCGGGAGCGCTTAATCTGGCCAGTCTTGAACGCGTCGAACTTGATCGCGTCTTTATTGACGAAGGAGCCGGGTATGGTGTCAAGGCCCTGGGTTCTCAAGGTCAGATGCATTTCCTGAAAGTACATGACTGTCGCTTTTCGGTGACGCCCTATGGCAAGTGGGTCCAGAACAATGGAGCAAGTGCACCCAACATTGCATTTGAATTATGGAACGTGGATATGAAAGGCATAGAGATCTACAATAACTTTTTCGATAATAACCTTTCATTGATAATGGATCTTCCGCAATGGGTGACACCGAAAGGAGTGCAGACAGTTCGCATTTATAACAATGTGTTCGATATGCTGGCACGTGCGGGTGGCGCTGCTTACGCGCTAGAGATAAGTATACACGATGTTGAAATTGACCATAACTACATCTTTAGAGGAAAATGGGCCATTGTTAACTGGGATACCCATGGCAATAAAATGACCAATTGGAACATTCACCATAATTCTTTTTATGGAATCATAAACGGATATCCCGGAGAAATAGTAAGGTCTCAGGTATCAGGTCTCCACAATGTGAAGCTTTACAATAATACAATCGAGTTCTTCGGAACAGTGACCAACAACGTCGTGGGAGTATATGGAGGAGCCAGCCAAAACGTAGAAATAAAGAACAACCTGATACTTAATTATAATACCTCGTACAATTGGTGGCCTAATAAGCTGGTTCACGTCGAAAACGCGACGATGAACGGTCTTCAGGTCGCGAATAACTTCCTTGTCAACCAGCCTGTAGGAACAGTGCCCGGCACCTATTCAAACAATCTTAGCGGAGACCCCAAGATCACCAAATCCGGCAACCGTCCCACGCCATACTACATTCCGCTGCAAGGCAGCCCTCTAATTGATGCAGGGCTTAATGTCGGCTATGCCTACCAGGGTACGGCGCCGGACATCGGTGCCTATGAATATGGTTCCGGTGTCGTAACGCCCCCTAACGCTCCGCCTTCAGTATCAATCGCGAGCCCAGCGAATAATGCAACGTTTGTCGCCGGAAATGCGATCACCATTAATGCTAATGCTGCCGACTCAGATGGGTCAGTGAGCAGGGTTGAGTTTTTCAGCGGAACGACAAAGCTTGGTGAAGACCTGTCAGGCCCGCATAGTTTCGTATGGAACAACGTTGCCGCGGGTACATATACTCTGACGGCGAAAGCCACTGACGACAAAGGCGCTACCACCACTTCCGCACCGATAACGGTGACCGTTAATAGTTCGAACACTCCCCCTGTAATATCATTGACAGGTCCGGCCAACAATGCTCTTTTTGCAACGGGAACCACAGTTACTATAACTGCTAATGCCACCGACGCAGGCGGCACCGTAAGTAAAGTTGAATTCTTTAGCGGCACCACCAAGCTAGGCGAAGACCTCAGCAGTCCTTACAGTTTTGCCTGGAATAATGTGCCGGCGGGCAATCATACAATAACCGCAAAAGCAACAGATGACAAGAATGCGATAACAACATCTGCGTCTATAGCTATCGTTGTCAGCACTTCGAATAACCCTCCGACTGTCAGTCTCACCGGGCCCGCAAACAATGCGACCTTTAACAGCGGGGCCACCATAACAATAACCGCTAATGCTTCCGATACCAATGGATCGATCGCCAAAGTGGAATTCTTTAACGGTACCGCGAAGATTGGAGAAGACACCAGCAGTCCGTATAGCGTCGCCTGGACAGGTGCCCCCGCGGGCACGTTGTCAATCAAAGCAGTTGCCACAGACAACCAAGGAGTAACAACGACGTCAACAGCCATCAGCATTACGGTTAATGCACCAACAGTGGCACCGACGGTATCTTTGACGAGTCCCTCAAGTAATGCATCATTCGCAGCCGGGACGTCAATTACCTTGACAGCAGCGGTAACCCATCCCGGGGGGACCATAGCGAAAGTTGAATTTTACAACGGAACGACAAAAATTGGAGAGGACGTCACTTCACCCTATAGTTTTGCATGGGCCAACGCGCCGATTGGAACTCATTCGTTGGGGGCCAAAGCGATTGATTCAAAAAACGTTTCAGGCAATTCCGCTCTCACTCAAATCAACGTAATAAAAACAAATGTATCGCCGGTTGTAAATCTGACATCACCGGGAAATAATAGTGTTTTTGCCACAAACGCGGACATAACAATTACTGCGACTGCGTCTGATCCTGATGGA
>DASVBA010000452.1:0-16583 GCA_036376095.1 Chryseolinea sp. | reverse complement strand
CGCTAAGCGCGGATCCACTGGAGTCACATCGGAAATGGATCGGAGATATCAATGAAACACAAAAAACTGCGGTGAACTATCCATTGATCGCTGACCCTGAATTCAAGATCGCGAACCTTTATGACATGGTTCATCCCGCGGTTGATAAGTTCACGGTGCGCTCGGTTTTTGTGATCGGCCCTGACAAAAAAGTTAAACTAACGATAACCTATCCAGCCTCAACGGGCCGTAATTTTGATGAAATATTGCGTGTTATCGACAGCCTTCAATTAACTGCCGGATACAGCGTTGCAACACCTGTAAACTGGAAGCAAGGCGAGGACGTCATCATAACAACTGCAGTTAAGGATGAGGACATACCTGCGAAGTTCCCGAAAGGTCACAAGCGTATCAAGCCTTATCTGAGAACGACGCCACAACCAAACCTATAGATTTGGTGATTGGTACAAGTGTCATTGTGAAGAATGCCTTCCGGAAAAGCGGGAGGCATTTTTTATTCGAAGGCGACCGCCTACACTTCAGGTTCTCTTTTATACACTTCGCTTAAATTGTTTTAGTCACCGAATATCCAGGACAATACCTTTACGTACCGGACTGTTATGATACGTATTGTTTTTGCCATTGTCCTGATCTTAAGCGCCACAGCCTGCCAGCGCAATCAAGACGTTATACACCCTCAGAGGAAACCACTTATGGAAGCGATATACGCTTCCGGTTTTGTGGTTGCGCGTGACGAATATCAGGTTTTTGCCCAGGCGGAAGGTTATTTGTCAGCGAAGCTGGTGATGGATGGCGATACCGTCCGGCGTGGTGACCCTCTTTTCATAATTGAAGCCGACCAGCAGTCGGCCCGTTATAGAATTGCGCGTGAGAACTATGACATGGCGCTGGTCAATTATCAGAAGGGATCACCTGTGTTATCCGAATTGACGGCCGCCGTTGATGCGGCCAGAACAAAAATGGAGTATGACTCCCTCAACTTTGTGCGTTATACGAACCTTCTTAAGAGCAATGCGACAACGCGGGCTGACCACGATCGAATGAAACTGCAGTTCGATAATTCTAAGAATGAATATATTCTTCAGAAAAGCCGACTCAACAAAACGCAGAATCAATTATACACAGAGCTTCAAAACGCGAAAAACCAACTGCAGATTGCCGGCGACGAAAGTGGACGTTACACCGTCCGTAGTCAGATAAGCGGGCGAATATTCAAAACCATGAAGGAACGAGGTGAACTCGTCAGACGAAATGAAGCCGTTGCAATCGTCGGCATGGACAACGCATTTTACATGCAGCTTAATGTTGACGAGCTCGACGTTCAACGTTTGAAAACAGGGCAGGAAGTTCTTGCGAAAATCGATGCTTATCCAGGCGAGATTTTTCAAGGCCGTGTAACAAAGATATATCCGATGATCAACAAGCAGCAGCAATCCATACGGGTTGATGCAGACCTGACGGCTCCGCTACCCGGGAATTTTTCCGGACTTGCGCTGGAGGCTAACATTGTAATTCGACGGAAGGAGGATGCGCTGGTAATACCAAAAGCGCTGCTGCTTCCCGGCGACTCCTTGAATGTGAAAACGGAACAGGGAGTTAAGAAAATAAAGATCGTCCGTGGAATTGAGACACTTGACGAAGTTGAAATTGCCGGAGGACTCGACAGCGCTGAATCTCTTATAGTTCAGAAAAAATAGATGATGATATGAAGCTTGCCATGGAAATAGCAAAGACGCACCTTCTCTCAAAGCCGAAGCAAACGCTGGTGGCGATGCTGGGCGTGACCTTTGGCATCGGCATGTTTATCGGCATGGTAGGATTGATGACGGGATTGAACAATTTCACCGAAGAGCTTACCATGACGTCCTCGCCGGACATTCATATTTATAATGACATTACCCAGGATCGACCCACCATTCTAAGTGAGGTGAATCCGAACGGTTTCAACGTAGTTCTTCACCAGAAGCCTAAGAAGGAAACCTCAAAGCTGCGCAATGCACTACAGATCGCCGAAGCAATTCGCAAAGATCCCAGGGTTATTGGTGTCGCACCGACGCTTTCGTCGCAAGTCTTTTATAATTACGGTCCGGTTGAGCTAAACGGGATTATCGCCGGAGTGGATATAATTGAAGAGGACAAGTTGTTTGACCTTCGATCAAAGATGAAATCCGGCCGTATCGAAGATCTTAAAGCCAGCACCGATGGAATAATAATGGGTACCGGGCTGGCCAGGAAGCTCAATGTTAGGACAGGCGACCGCGTAGTAATTACGACGCCACAAGGATACACAATGACGCTGAAGATCGTCGGCACGTTTCAAATGGGTATCGGTACCGTTGACAATATCCGAAGCTACGCAAACATCTCTACTGTACAGGTGATATTGCAACAAGACCAATCTTATATCACTGATATTAACATCAAACTACGAGATCTGCACGAAGCGAAAAACATCGCGCCTGAATTTCAGGTGATCGCCGGCTATAAAGCGGAGGACTGGCAGACGGCGAATTCAACATTCCTTACCGGAGTGATGATAAGAAACATTTTAACCTATTCCGTTTCGATCACGCTGCTTATCGTGGCAGGTTTCGGAATTTACAATATCCTTAATATGACCATTTACAATAAGATGAAGGATATCGCTATCCTGAAGGCTATGGGTTTTTCCGGCCGGGATGTGAAACGAATCTTTATGATCCAGTCACTTGTTATTGGCTTTGTGGGGAGTCTCGCGGGATTGGTTATCGGTTATTTGCTTTCATACTCGATCTCGAAGGCGCCATTCGACGGGGGTGACTTCATCAGTCTGGATCATTTTCCCGTGAGTTTTGATCCGAAGTATTATATAATAGGCGTCATCTTCGGAGTAGCCACTACCGCTGTTGCAGGCTATATGCCGTCGAGAAAGGCGTCACGACTTGACCCGATCGAAATATTAAGGGGTTGATTTTATGCAAGTGCTGCGAACACATAAGGTCACAAAGTATTTTTATGATCCTGAAAAGTTCCAGGTGCTGAAGGACATTGATCTGGTTGTGAACAAAGGGGAGTTCCTGTCATTGGTCGGAAAATCAGGTTGCGGAAAGTCAACGTTGATGTATGTTCTTTCGACCATGGACACGGACTACGAAGGCGAGTTGGAGATAGCCGGTGAACGGCTCACAGGTAGAAAGCAGAATGATCTGGCGAAGTTCAGGAACGAACACATAGGATTTGTTTTTCAGTTCCACTACCTCTTACCGGAATTTACGGCATTGCAGAATGTAATGATTCCGGCGCTGAAGCTTCAACGATACAGCCGAAAGGAGGTAGAGGAGCGTGCCTACGAAAAGTTAAAAATGCTGGGAATGCAGGATTTTGCACTCAAACGCTCGAGCAAACTTTCCGGAGGACAACAGCAGCGTGTAGCCATCGCGAGAGGCATCATCAACGACCCGGATATAATCATGGGTGATGAGCCCACCGGCAATCTTGATTCATATAACTCTCAGCTGGTGTTTGATATTTTCCGTGAATTGACCGGAACTTATAAACAAACGATCATAGCTGTCACCCATGATGAGGAATTTGCCCGAAACTCGGATCGTGTTGTGGAAATGAGCGATGGAAAGATCGTAGCATCGCATGGGCAAGCTGAAGCGAAACAAGTTTGATGTCGAAAAAAATAAAAAATAGGGGTTAACGACTTTATGATTGTCTTGGTGATAAAAAGGCGCAATTATGGAGAATATGATCAACTTTACCCAGCCGGCAAATGGGTACCTACAGCATTTTTATGTTGCTCAGAAAAACCTCAGTAAAGTCATCAGGGAAGAACGCTTGCTTAAAAGGATCCGAAAGAGTAAACAGCGATCCAGTAAGGATGAACAGTAAGAAAAGATTAATAATTGCAGGGGCAGGCATAGGTGGCCTTACACTGGCCATTGCGTTGCAGCGCAAGGGTATTGATGTGACGATTGTCGAACAGGCGACAGCGATAAGGCCGCTTGGTGCTGGCCTTGTCCTTGCGGCTAATGCGGTGAAAGCTTTCACTGAGATCGGTATCGAGCAGGAGGTTCTTAAAGCGGGAAAGGCGCTTAAAAAATTGGTGATAAAGGATCGAAGAGGGCGAGTCCTGACTTCGACAGATTCCGAGCAGATCAGCAGAAGGTACGGCTCCGTTGATAACTTTACAATCCATCGCGCTGATCTGCATGACGTTCTGCTGAAGCAACTTCAACCCGGATCAATCCTGCTTGACAAGCAATGTGTTGATTTCAAACAAAACCCTGAAGGTGTTTCCCTCACTTTTCAAGACGGAACCATCATCAATGCCGACTACGTGATTGCGTGCGATGGCATACACTCCATCTTCCGTCGAAAGCTTCTTCCTGAAAGCGAAGTCCGATACGCCGGTTATACGTGTTGGCGTGCCGTTATTGATAAGCCTCTGCCTGGTATCAACATGAGCGAGACCTCCGAAACGTGGGGACAGGGATCAAGGTTTGGTATCGTTCCATTGGTTAACGGTAAGTTGTATTGGTTTGCCTGTCTCAATGCCGAAGCCAACAGCAAAGTGATGAGGAATTATACGGTTGAAAATCTGCTGTCGCATTTTGGTGATTTTCATGAACCTGTTCCAACTCTGATCAAGAATACCCGCGGTGAACAACTCATATGGGGTGACATTATCGATCTAAAACCGCTGGCGAAATTCGCGTTTGATAATATTGTATTAATGGGAGATGCCGCTCACGCCACGACACCTAATATGGGACAAGGAGCTTGTATGGCAATCGAAGATGCAGTGGTTCTTGCCAATCTTTTGGATACGCATAGCAGCATTCAGGAAGCGTTCGGGAAATTTGAACGGATGCGCCTGGCCCGCACTGAAAAGATCGTGAAGGGTTCGTGGCAATTGGGGCGGATTGCGCAGCTTGAAAACCCAATACTGGCGCAATTGAGAAATGCGGCTATTCGCGCCACGCCGTCCAGTGTTGCTGAGAAGCAGATGAAATTCCTCTATGAAGTCTCCTTTCATTGATGTAAAGTCACACCAGTCACTATCATGACAGCAATGTATAAGTCCCGAGAGCAGTTCCTGAAAACTTATGGAGTTATTCTGGCGATGGCCGTTATTGCTTTCCTGGTAAGAATGGCAAAGTTTGATGAGTTTTCAGTGGCGTTTCATATCGCATTGTTTGGAGTGTCGGTCACCATGACAATTCTAATGTGGGAGACGCTACGATACATTAATCGAAGGTTGGATGAAAGGTTCCCCTTTGAAAAAAGTATAAGCGGGCGCATCACATTACAACTCGTACTTGGAGCCATAACGGGGCTTGTATTCAGGATCGTGATCTACTTCTTTGGCGAGCCATACCTTCCGTTTAGAATTGATGAACTATTTCGGGCGGCTACCTGGGTGATCTATATTTTCATAACAGTCGGGGTGAACCTTGGATTTTTTACTGACTATTTCATCAGGCGCTGGAAGGATTCGCTTGTTCTCAATGAACGGCTGGAGAAAGAGAAATCACAAGTACAATTCGATAATCTTAAAAATCAGCTTAATCCGCATTTCCTCTTCAACGCCCTCACGTCATTGGATGGGTTGATCTTTGAAAACCAAAATCTTGCGTCCCAGTTCCTTCAACATCTTTCAAAGGTCTACCGATACGTTTTACAGAACAAGGACAAAAATTTTGTTCCGTTGCAAACGGAACTTGACTTTGTGCAGAACTACGTCTTTCTTTTGCGCACAAGGTTTCAGAAAACGCTGGACATCCGGTTTGATATCAGCGACATGGCGCGTGAACGTGCAATAGTTCCCGTCACCTTGCAGATCCTTATCGAGAACGCGCTGAAACATAATGTTGCCGATGAGCAAAGACCACTGATCATTGAGATTGTTTCGATCGGCGACTACCTCGTTGTCAGCAACAATTTGCAACTGCGTACAAAAGTCGGGACGTCGAATAAACTTGGTTTGGGAAATCTCAGCTCATTGTATCGCTTTCTTACCCAAAAGCCTGTCATTATCGATCAGACCGACAATCACTTTGCTGTAAAAATTCCATTACTTTGAATAAAAAACAGAATGCGTTTCCGTACCGCTGATATTGATGACTTGCCAAGACTGATCAAACTCTACAAAGCCGTTGCGCGGGAAGAAGGTGGAATTGCCAGACTGGAACACGAGGTCACCGAGGATTATGTAAAGAATTTTATCACTAAGAGCCTGGCAACCGGCGTAATCATCGTGGGGGAAAATCCCGACGACTCTGACGAGCTCATCGCGGAGATCCATGGATACAAATCAGGTCTCACTGTTTTTGATCATGTTCTTGGGGATGTGACAATTCTGGTACACCCCAAGTTCCAGGGAAAAAAAATAGGACGCACAATCCTGACAATCTTTCTGGAGGAGATTGGCCACAACCGTGTGGATATTGGAAAGGTGGAATTGATAGCGAGAGAAGGCAATAGGAAAGCTATCGAACTTTACCAATCATTGGGATTTCGTATCGAAGGGCGACTGGAAATGCGAATCAGAACACCGGATCGAAACTATGAGGCCGATATACCCATGGGTTGGCAAAACCCAAACTTTGAATTTTAGGATATCCATCCAAAGCAAGGGAACCTTAGCAACCAGGACATGAATATTCTTATCATAGAAGACGAGGCTTGGGCGGCAAAACACTTGCAGAATATGGTGCTGAGGATTGAGCCGGCTGCAAATATTCTGGACATTATAAGCAGCGTACAGGCGTCTGTTACGTGGCTTGAATCTCATCCTGTACCCGATCTTATCCTGTCCGATATTCAGTTATCAGATGGAATAAGTTTCGAAATTTTTGAATCGCTTCACATCCAATGCCCCATTATTTTCGTTACCGCGTTCGATGAATACGCGATTCGTGCCTTTAAGCTCCATAGTATTGATTATCTTCTCAAACCCGTCGATGAAAACGAGCTGGCCGCGGCAATAAACAAATACCGGGCATTAAACATTGGTAGCCAGTTACAGGATCAGTTAAAATTTCTGGTGGGCTCGTGGGGCAACGCAAGCAAAAAGTATAAGGAGCGGTTCCTTACGTTACACCGGAACGCACTTGTGCCTGTTATGCAGGATGAAATCGCATTCTTTCATAAGGAAGAGCTGATCTATCTCCACACGTTGCAGAATGAAAAATATATCAGTGAACACCATACCTTGGATGAGATTGAGGCATTGGTAAACCCCGAAGTCTTCTTCAGGGCAAGCCGCCAATACATCATTCATATTAAGTCCGTTGACCGGGTGAAGACCACAGCCAAAGGATTAACAGTTCAGCTTAAGCCGATCTATCAAACTGAGATCGATATCAGCCGTGAAAAGGCGACAGCATTCAAAAAATGGCTGGGATAACTCGTCAGACCAGGTACTCGAACAGATTCTCATTCTGATTTACCAACGTATAGTTCAGCTTGTGGCCGTCCATACGTGCAATCAGCGCATTGAAATCTTCTTTTGATTTTACTTCGATGCCGATGAGGGCAGGTCCGCTTTCTTTGTTGTTCTTCTGAATAAACTCAAAACGAACGATATCATCATTAGGTCCGAGGATATCGTTGACGAACTCCTTCAGCGCGCCAGGGCGCTGTGCAAAGCGTACGATGAAGTAATGCTTGAGACCCTCGTAGAGCAGTGATCTTTCTTTGATCTCCTGCATCCGGTCAATGTCGTTATTGCCGCCGCTGACGATACAAACGACTTTTTTGCCTTTGATCTGCTCTGCATACTGATCCAACGCTGCGATGGCCAAAGCCCCGGCAGGTTCCGCAACAATAGCATCCTCGTTGTAGAGTTGCAGGATAGTGGAGCTAACTTTTCCTTCCGGCACTAATAACATGTCGGTCAACGTGTCCTTGCAAAGTTCGAATGTAATGTCGCCCACACGTTTTACTGCAGCGCCATCAACAAACTTCTGAATATGATCCAGCACCACAGGTTTGCCCGCTTTGAGTGCTTCCTTCATTGATGGGGCCCCTAACGGTTCAACGCCGATGATCTTGGTTTGAGGAGAAAACACTTTAAAGTATTGACCTACGCCGGAGCAGAGCCCGCCGCCTCCAATGGGGACGAAGATGTAATCGATGTTTGATACCTCGTCTAATACTTCCTTGGCTACCGTTCCTTGCCCTTCGATAACTTTCAGGTGATCGAAAGGAGGGATGAACGCCATGTTCTTTTCCTTGCTGAATTCGATAGCGTGTGTCTGGCACTCATCATACGTATCGCCGATCAACACTATTTCAATGTTGTTACCGCCAAACATCCTGACCTGATTGATCTTTTGTTTTGGTGTAATAGCTGGCATGTAGATCACACCTTTTATATCGAGGTACTTGCAGGCGAAGGCAACTCCCTGCGCATGGTTGCCGGCGCTGGCGCATACTACTCCGCGCTGACGCTGTTCCTCGTTAAGACTTTGAATAAGGTTATATGCGCCGCGAATCTTATAAGAGCGAACGACCTGCAGGTCTTCGCGCTTGAGATAGATTTCCGCATTAAACTTCTCTGACAGCTTGCGATGATACTGCAACGGCGTTTTAAGAACAACCGATTTGAGCGCATAAGCGGCTGCATTTATATTCAGGTCGTACGTTTTTGAGGTAGACATCATGAGAGAGACTGCATTAAACCCCGGCACTGTCAATGCCAGGGTATGGGTGTGATAATTAGTTGATCATGCTTGCTTCAACGGTAGCTTTCTCAGGTCTGAGTTTGCGTACCGCTGCACCAGCCTGCCATAGCTCACTTTCGCGAACTTCTTTTAATTCCTCAGCAAGTTTTTCACGGTAATCAGGTTTGCTGCACGTTTCTATGGTGCGTTTCGCTTCCTGACCGCTGGCAACGCTCTTATAAAGTTCCTGGAATACAGGTAGAGTTGCTGCTTTAAATTTCTTTTTCCAATCCAGGGCACCGCGTTGTGCTGTAGTGGAGCAGTTGGCATACATCCAGTCCATTCCATTTTCAGCAACAAGAGGCATAAGGCTTTGTGTCAACTCCTCGACGGTCTCATTAAAGGCTTCCGATGGGGAGTGACCATTTGCGCGAAGCACTTCATACTGTGCTTCAAAAATACCTGCGATAGCTCCCATCAACGTACCGCGTTCGCCGGTAAGATCGGAGTAAACTTCCTTCTTGAAATCTGTCTCGAACAAGTATCCGGCCCCAACACCGATACCAAGGGCGATAGCTTTTGTTTTTGCTTTTCCTGTTGCGTCCTGGAAAACGGCGTAGCTGGCATTGATCCCTTTGCCCTGAAGGAACAGACGTCGCACGGAGGTTCCGGAGCCTTTTGGTGCTGCAAGTATTACATCTACATCAGCAGGAGGAATGATACCGGTTTGTTCCTTAAACGTTATGCCGAAGCCGTGAGAAAAATATAAGGCCTTACCTTTTGTTACGTGAGGCTTGATCGTCGGCCACAGTTCGATCTGTCCTGCGTCGGAAAGCAGGAACTGGATAACTGTTCCCTTCTTGGCGGCTTCTTCGATCTCAAAAAGAGTTTCGCCCGGAACCCAGCCGTGTTCAACAGCTTTGTTCCACGTCTTAGAACCTTTGCGCTGACCCACAATTACGCGGAAGCCATTATCGCGAAGGTTAAGAGCCTGTGCAGGTCCCTGAACACCATATCCGATAATAGCAATCGTTTCATTCTTCATTATATCGAGCGCTTTTTCCATTGGAAATTCTTCCCGGGTTACAACCTCTTCGATCGTCCCTCCAAAATTGATCTTTGCCATTTTAGTTATAAGTTATTAGTTATTAGTTATGAGTTTGGGGTGTGCGAGTGGGTGTGGGTGTAATATTTTAGTTATGATCACCTAGGTGGCCAGGTAGCTTTAAACGTTTATCCCCGAATGTTTCGAGCTCAGTTCGCAGTACTCATTGCTTCCTTCATAGTACACTGCGTTTTCAACCTCGATGAGTTTTTCAAGCTGATGTTTTACTTTTTCCATCATATCTGATGTTGTAAACAGAAGGACTACGGCAACTCCTCTTTTGAAGTCGCTTTCGTCTTCGTGCGCTATGAGCTTTTTTATTCTAACTCTTCTGCGATTCAGAATATTTACGATCCTGTTCAGCACGGAAAAGTTATTATCAGAATGAATCTCTAATGTGAATTCCTGTTTCATAGATTGTTCTTTTAAATGTGTGCTATTGTCCGGGCTTTGGCGCCTCCAATAACACGTCTGCTACACCTTGCCCAGCCGGTACCATCGGGAATACATTATCTTCTTTACCTACTACTGCCTCCAGGAAGTATGGCGTCTTTGCCGCGAGCATTTCCTTGATAGCACCCTGAAGGTCCTCTCTCTTCTCCACTTTTTTTGCAGGTATGTTATATGCTTCAGCGATCTTAACAAAGTCGGGATTTTGCATCTCGGTAAAAGAGTAACGCTTGCCATGGAACAGCTGCTGCCATTGACGTACCATGCCCAGGAAGTTGTTGTTGAGCACCACGATCTTTACGGCTATTTTGTATTGCATGATTGTTCCCAATTCCTGCACGGTCATTTGATAGCCGCCGTCGCCGATGACGGCGATAACTTCTTTTTCCGGGGCCCCAAGCTTGGCTCCCATAGCAGCAGGCAGGGCAAATCCCATGGTGCCGGCACCACCGGACGTTACATTAGTGCGGGGATTCTTATACTTGTAGTACCGTGAAGTTGTCATTTGGTGTTGACCAACATCGGTAACCACTATGGCCTCACCGTTAGTGAAATTGGACAGATGATTTACGACTTCGGCCATCGTGAGCACTCCTGTCGGATTAAACTCCTTGGTAATGACTTTTTCGTATTCTATGTTATTCAGTTTTGTAAACCGGTCGATCCACTCTTTGTGTTGATTGGGCTTACACTTTTTAATCAAAGATTGTAAAGCTTCTTTGGCGTCAGCATGCACGGCTACATCGGCCTTTATGATCTTGTTGATCTCTGCTTTGTCAATTTCAATGTGAACTACTTTTGCCTGCCGTGCGTACTTGGCGACATTGCCGGTTACCCGGTCGTCAAAACGCATACCGATACCGATAAGCACATCGCATTCATTGGTATTGAGGTTAGGTCCGTAGTTGCCGTGCATTCCGAGGAATCCCACGTAGTTGGGATGATCTGTGGGAATGGCTCCCAATCCAAGCAACGTAGAGGCTACCGGAATTCCCGTCTTTTCAGAGAACGCTTTTAATTCTTCTGTGGCGCCGGACAGTAATATACCCTGGCCCGCAAGGATGTAAGGCCGCTTCGCTCCGTTGATCAAATCGGCTGCTGCATCAACTTGTGATTGCTGAAGTGCGGGTTTAGGCCTGTATGTGCGGATGCTTTCACATTTATGATACTCCGATGCTTCGATCATTTCATTCTGGGCATTCTTGGTAATATCGACCAGAACCGGTCCCGGCCTTCCGGAGTTTGCTATATAAAATGCCTTTGCAACAGCGGGAGCTATGTCTTTTGCTTCTGCTACCTGGATGTTCCATTTCGTGACAGGAATAGTGGTATTGACGACATCTGTTTCCTGAAATGCGTCTGTCCCCAGCAAGTGGGCAAATACCTGTCCCGTGATACAAACCACAGGTGTGGAATCTATTAATGCATCCGCAAGTCCGGTTACCAGGTTCGTTGCGCCCGGTCCTGAGGTAGCGAAGACTACACCGGCTTTTCCGGATACACGTGCAAATCCTTGTGCTGCATGAATTGCTCCCTGCTCGTGACGCACAAGAATGTGGTTAAGTTTGTCGGCGTAGTGGTAAAGTGCATCATACACTGGCATGATGGCACCTCCCGGATATCCGAAGATGGTTTGTACTCCTTCTTCAACCAGGCAACGCAACAAAACTTCGGAACCGGAAATTTTTTGTTTTGGCGGATTGCTATCCTTATCGGATTCAATCGCCGGTTTATTCTTCGTCAGTAACGCATCCATCAGCAGCCGTTTTTACGTGTTTCGCATATTTAAATAAAATCCCATTCTTAGCCCTGAGTTTGGGCTGTACCCACATCGAGCGACGCTTTGCAATTGTTTTTTCGTCCACCAAAAGATTGATGGTATGGTTTTGAACATCGATTTCAATAGGGTCGTTGTCTTCTACAAGTCCGATCAATCCACCTTCGTACGCTTCGGGAGTAATATGTCCAATGACAAATCCGTGAGAGCCACCGGAGAATCTGCCGTCCGTAATGAGTGCGACACTCTTGCCAAGGCCGGCGCCCATGATTGCAGACGTAGGCTTCAGCATTTCGGGCATACCAGGAGCACCTTTAGGCCCGACGTTGCGTATTACCACAACGTCTCCCGCCTTGACTTTTCCTTGTTGAATACCGTCGTTTAGGTCGAACTCACTGTTAAATACTCTTGCTGGTCCACTAAATCGCTCGCCTTCTTTACCCGTGATCTTTGCAACAGAACCTTTTTCCGCCAGGTTCCCGTAAAGGATCTGAAGATGTCCTGTTGATTTTATCGGTTGCTCTAACGGGCGGATCACATCTTGTGCGTTGAAATCCAGGGAGCGAACACTCTTTAGATTCTCAGCAATAGTCTTACCGGTAACTGTTATACAATCTCCGTGCAAATATCCCTTTTCGAGCAGGTATTTCATGACAGCGGGAACGCCTCCGATTTTATGAAGGGCTTCCATTAGATATTTACCACTAGGCTTCAGGTCAGCGATGAGGGGGGTTTTATCGGAAATTCGTTGAAAATCATCCTGCGACAATTTCAGACCCGCCGATTTTGCCATTGCAATGAGGTGAAGGACCGCGTTCGTCGATCCGCCCAACGCCATGACTACGGTAATGGCATTTTCAAAAGCTTTCACGGTCATGATGTCACGGGGTCTCAGATCGCGCTCAAGCAATAACTTGATTGCTTTGCCTGCCGCAATACACTCTTCAGATTTTTCCTTGCTCAAGGCAGGATTCGATGAGGAGTAAGGCAACGACATGCCCAACGCTTCAATAGCTGAAGCCATTGTATTTGCCGTGTACATTCCACCACATGCGCCTGCACCGGGGCAGGAGTTCTGAATGATACCTTTAAAATCTTCAGGAGAAAGATTTCCAGCGATGCGCTGGCCAAGGGCCTCGAATGCCGAAATGATATTCAGTTCCTGTCCCTTCCAGTGTCCTCCGGCAATTGTTCCTCCATACACCATGATGGAAGGGCGGTTCAGTCTGGCCATTGCCATCACTGATCCCGGCATATTCTTATCACATCCTACAACTGCTATTACGGCGTCATAGTATTGCGCACCGCAAACGGCCTCAATTGAATCCGCGATGATATCACGGCTCACCAAAGAATAGCGCATGCCTTCGGTGCCATTGCTCATTCCATCGCTCACCCCTATAGTATGAAAGATCAAACCCACCAGCTCATTGTTCCATACAGCGCTCTTAACTTCACGTGCAAGATCGTTGAGATGCATATTGCAGGTATTTCCGTCATATCCTGTACTCACAATTCCCACCTGCGCTTTCTTCATGTCTTCTTCCGTCAGGCCTATCCCGTACAACATTGCCTGTGCCGCTGGTAATGTCTGATCCTGAGTGACGGTCTTGCTATACTTATTTAACTCCATTTCGATATTTTGCTGTTTAATGTGTGATAGTGTGTGTTCTTAAGTAAGGGAAGGATGAAGCCCCGATAGTCATCGGGGCGATCACTTCAACTTCCCGACATCTGGTTGTCAGATGATAACATAACTGAAAGATTTCTCAAGCACCTGGCACCTGTATGCTTCCTGTATGGTTGCACCCAGGCTATCTTGCCATTCTTTTAGCAAAGGTTTGGCGTCGATAGATTCAATCCCGGCAATTTCTGCTGCCGTTCCGCAGAGGAAGGCGCCATCTGCGCTCTCGAGCTCTTCAGGTTTAATATTTCTTTCGACTACTGGTATTTCTAACTCGCGGCAAATGTTCAATACAGTTTGGCGTGTGATACCTGGCAGAATATGGCCAAGTGACGGAGTATACAACACGCCATTCTTTTCCATAAAAAAATTTGCTCCCGGTGCTTCGCCAATGTAACCGTTCATATCCAGCATGAGTGCATCGTCGTAGCCTCTTACTTTTGCTTCGCTTGTAGCAAGGATATTGTTCACATAGTGGCCGGTGACTTTAGCCTCTATCTTCAGCGAATTAGGATTTGGCCGCTGATAGGAAGAGATGCACAACTTAAGCATCTTATCACCGTGGTATTTATCCCATTCCCACGCACACATCATTAAATAAATGTCCTGCGGTTGCGTAAGTGTCATGTTAGCGCCGCAGTAAACGAGAGGGCGGATATAAGAATCTGAAAGGTTATTTTTTCTAAGGAGCTGATAGGCGACCTGGATCAATTCTTCGGTTTCGTAGTCAAGCGTGATACCCACCAGCGCGCAGCTTTTTCGGAGTCGTTCAAAGTGCTCCTGCGCTTTAAAGATCTTCGTGCCATTCATTGTCTGGTAAGCACGGATGCCCTCGAATGCTCCGAAGCCGTAATGCAGAGTCTGGCTGTAAAGATCCGTATGAGCATCAACCGCTTTAATGAACTTACCATTCAAGAAAAGGATCGTGTCTTTAGTGTAGTACATATAACAATTGTTAGTAAGTATTATAGCATATAAAACAAAACCGCCCCGAGGGTGTCGGGGCGGTTCGTAAGTTTTTCAAAAAACAAATCTATCTCATCGCCCCTGTGGGTTTTAGAATAATTACGACGACTAGAAGCACAGAAAGAGCACTGATCACCATACTGGAGATCATTGTTCGTTCGGCTATTTTTATAAAGTTTGACATATAATTCTGTGCGACTACAATTCTCAAGAATTATAACCTATGATTCAAGGATTTGCCCCGAAATTTTCAAAAAAAATGATGGAACAAATGTTAGGTAGAAGAACAACCGTTAGCTACGGAGATACTCAACGATGCCATCCCGGATCGAAGTGAAAGTCTTAGTCAGCACTGCCTCATCCTCCTCGAGTAGCGTAACACGAAAACCCTGAAGCTCCGAACAAAAGGATGAAATTGGAACCACACATACTCCTTTAGCCCCAAGAAGGTAATAAACGAACCTTTTATCCAGCTGTATGGGTTGGTTAGTCCAGTCTTCGACCAGCGAACGTATCTTTTCATTCTCGATCTTCATCTTCTGGTTCGACTTCAACGTTCCTTCGCGGAAGATGATCGTGTTGTAAAACGCGCCGAAGGTTTCATTGAAGGTAAGCTCGGGCACGGTGTGAAGGATGTCGGCAATGATCTTTGCACGTTTGCCAATATTCTGGTTTGTCTTTTCGCGGTAGATCCTGAATCGGGCGTCTCCGAAGATCTTTGGAATCGCCATCTGAGGAAGCTTCGTGGAACAGACTTCGATCATTTTTGCATTATCCAGCACGTTGCAGAACCGGTTGAAATCTTCATCCTTGTCCCTGTTATAATATTCCATCCATCCGCATCTCGCTCCAGGCCACGGAAGTTCTTTTGACATACCTTTCATAGAAATACCGGGTACGTCTTCAATGATTTCAGCAAGCGAGTACGCTCTTGCGCCGTTGTACGTGATGTTGATGTATATCTCGTCGGCGATCAGGAAAAGGTTGAACTCTTTTGCAATCGCGACAATTCGTTTCAGCGTTTCAAGTGGATATACCATTCCCGTTGGGTTGTCGGGATTAATGATAAGAATGCCGACGACATTGGGATTGTATTTGATCTTATTGTACAGGTCATCGAGGTCCGGATACCAATGATTTGAAGGATCCAGCTTATAGGTTAACGGTTCATGGTTTGCATGTGCGGCTTCTGCGCTGGAATGCGTGGAATAGGCGGGAGAGGGCCCGATAACGCGGGAGGTATGCGTCAGGAACTGGTATGCTTTTGAAATAGCGTCTCCCAAGCCGTTGAAAAAGCAAATATCTTCCGGTGTGATCTTAACGCCACCGTAGGCGTTCGTTTGGGCCGCGAGGAACTCACGCGTCTCAAGCATACCTTTCGACGGGCAATAACTGTAAACATCGTCCTGCTTCACGAGGTCGCCGATAACATCTTTGATCCATTGCGGGAGCTTATGGTGTTTTTGGATTGGATCACCAATATTCTCCCAGGAGATGTTCAACCCAAGCTTCTTAAGCTGTTCGGCCTTTTTTACAATCTCACGGATCTCGTAGCTAAGTTCGTTTGCGCCTTCACTTAATAACTTTTGTCGCATGCGTTTGCTTTGAAACAGCGATGTTGAGTTTTTTGACTGAAGGATTCAAGGAGAATTTCAAAAATATTTTAATAACGAGTGTTTGGTTGGGGTAAGGACGTATCACTTTTGATTAAATCTTTCGTAGCAGTTCTGTTTACCGTTGTTGGTCGCCGTCCAAGGCGTCTTCTTTGTCGATGACATTCGCTCAGGGTCTGATTGCAAGTACTGCCTCCAAGCAACAAGCTCTCGATGAAGTGGCTATCCTTGTCGTAAGGTGGATTTTATGAAATCGCCGGCACGCCCGGCCTGCCCCTGGTACATTTCATTTTATTGTGACGCTGACTATAGTGTAAGCTTTTAGTTGTGTATT
>DASVBA010000450.1:0-4922 GCA_036376095.1 Chryseolinea sp. | reverse complement strand
GTCTTCGCTCATAAGATGATTCTCAAGATCCTTCGCTCCGTCATCGGGGGAGATGTCAAGATCTTTGATGGTTTTCATGTCGATATCGAAATATCCAGAAATAATTTGCTGATCCTCTACCATTATCTCACCCCCTGAAAGATCAATAGTGCCGTTGTGCTCCGAAAAGCTGAAAACATAATAGCCGATCCAGTTCAACACGCTTCGGTGAATGTCGACCTTGTAAGCGGTTGCACCTTTGAGTTTGAATGAAAAGAGCGTTGAGGTCAATACCAGGAAGAACAGGAGAAAGCCTTTTTGAAAAAGTGATTTCATGTTTAGTTGTGTTATTTACAACAAACCTATGCGCCGTTTACCCGCACTTTGTAAAAGGCATGTAAAAAGATGTTAATGATTTGTAAAATTTTAAGCGTCAAGGGGAATACTGCGTATTTTTACAACATCACCAACAATAAGGAATGAGGAAAGCAAAAAGTTACCGCGTCATTGTCATGTTCGCTTTGTTTGCGTTGAGCGGGCTTCTTGTCGTCCAGATAAACTGGTTTGTGCGTGCTTATGGTATACAGGCGCGACAATTCGATAATAAAATAAACCTTGTTCTAAGAAGCGTTTCAGATCAGTTGCTGAAGATGGATGATGATTCGACGTCTAGAGTCAATCCAGTTATAAATGCCACGTCAAACTCATATTACGTTGACTTTAATCGTTATATCGTTTATTCGGCCCTTGATTCTCTAATAAGGAAGACATTCAGAGAACATGATATGCTTTTGCCGTTTGAGCTTACAGTGTATGAAGATATGTCCAACACCGTCACGTTTGGAAACTTTTATAAGGAAGGCGTTTCGTCACGAGCGGAGGCAACCTGCCTCTCCCGGGATTTGCCGAAAAAAACATCCATGGATTTTTCTATCACAATACCTGACAAACACATGAGTGTGGTTGCTGATCTTGGAGTGTGGATATTATCGGCGTTTGCATTTACCGTTGTCCTTGTTCTTTTCGGTGTGATGATCGTAGGGCTTTCGAGAGACAAGAAACTGGCAAATGTTAAAGCCGATTTCATTAACAATATGACGCATGAGCTTCAAACCCCGATTTCCAACATTTCAATTGCAAGTGAGGTCCTTCGAAAAGGGTCCGCCAGCCTGAGCGAAGAAAAAGCTGTTCACTACGCGGACATTATTTACAAGGAAAGTCAGCGGCTAAGATTCCAGGTGGAGCAGGTTCTTCAGGCCGCGATGATGGAGAAAGGTGAGATCGAATGGAAAAAAACGGAAGTAAACCTGAATGCAGTCATCGAAGAAGTAGTTAAGGTCTTTCAAGTGAGAATTCAAAACAGGCAGGGACAAATAATGAGCAGGCTCGACGCGTTAAAGCCACTGGTGTTTGGCGATCATCTTCACCTTGCCAATATTTTTTATAGCCTTCTCGATAACGCCGACAAGTATTCGCCCAGCACCCCACAGATAACCGTTTCCACTCGAAATACCGAAAACGGCATATTGGTTGCTATTGCCGACAATGGCATTGGTATCGATAGGGATGTTCAGCAATACATTTTTGATAAATTTTACCGCGCCACGTCGGGCAATGTTCATGACGTGAAAGGTTTTGGACTCGGCCTTACCTATGTACGCGAAGTGATGAAAGCTCATCAGGGTAGAGTATCAGTGTCGAGCGAAGAGAACCGGGGAAGTGTGTTTGAATTATACTTCCAAAATTGCTAACGTGAAGACCAGAATACTTTTAGTCGAAGACGACGAAAACATGCGGTTCCTGTTGAATGATAACCTGGAGATGGCCGGTTATGATACTGTTGCTGCAGGCGATGGCCAGACGGCATTGAGCATTTTTATGAAGCAGGAGTTTGCGCTCTGCGTGCTTGACGTGATGCTTCCCAAGAAGGATGGTTTCACACTCGCCCTGGATATTCGAAAGCTAAATACAAGTGTTCCTATTATTTTTCTCACAGCAAAGTCGTTAAAGGAAGACAGGATTCATGGTTTTAAAATTGGCGCTGACGACTACATAACAAAACCTTTCAGTATAGAGGAATTCTTACTACGTATTGAAGCTGTTTTGAAACGGGTTTACAAAACACCAACGAAATCAGACCAGCGATCGACCTATCAGTTGGCGAAGTTCACGTTTGATTTCAACAACCAGGTGATCACGAGAGCAGGAGAAGTTATGACTTTGACATCCAAGGAAGCAAAACTACTTCGCCTGTTTTGCATTCATCAGAACAAGGTCATAGAACGTGATATTATTCAGAAAGCCATCTGGGAGGACGAAGGATATTTCGTTGGGCGAAGTATGGATGTTTTTATTTCAAGGTTGAGAAAGATCTTCAGGGACGAACCGACTGTTAGTATTCAGACCATTCACGGTGTTGGATACAAACTTGAAATCGCTTCAAAATAAAAAATAGTCCGCACGTAATATGCGGACTATTCAGTAACAAGTAATTAGGAGTTGATCTTGTCCAGGTCGACTATGATGGTGATCCCTTCCAGAAAGATGGTGAAGATATTATCACATGCGCCTTCACCAAAGTCGATAGCGGACTTTTGTCCATTGACCACAAATGCTTCTGTTCCCTCCGTGAAAATAGTTGTGCTCTTGCAGCTAAAATCGAATACCAATGGGTTCGCAACCGCGGCAGCGTACTTATCTCCTTTCAGATTCGACCCCACAAAGTTGTACTTGGTGACGACGAATCCATCGAGATCGCCCTTGAGCTCGCCTTCACCGGCGATTGTCTCTTTGCCACCGCTTTCGTAGTTGACTTCAAAAGCAGTGGTGAACCGTTCCCCGTAACTGATTCCGTTGTGGAGGCTGATATTCCAACTCCCTTCGTAAAAGCCATTAACGGTAGACGGGTCTTCAACGACTTCATTTACGTCCCGTTCAGAAAATTTATCGAAGGCGATCTTGAATACGCCCGAAGTGTCGGTTTCGCTTCCGGTAAAAGCAACAACACCGCTGATGAACTTACCGTTGTCTTCACATCCGTCCCCGAAATTAAGAATGACCGTATAAGTACCATCGGTATTTTCCGTGATGGTTACCAAAGCGCATGTGTCCCAGCCTTCGGCGATACGACCAGCTTCTTCCTTACTTTTGAACAATCCACTAAGGCGATGAACGCCAGTTTGCGACCGTCCTCCAACTTGCGTCTTGAACTTAGTGCCTATTAAATTAAAGGCCGCGTTATCAAGGTTCGTCTTAAGCAATACGACCCGCTCAGTTTCTGTCTTCTCCGCGTTGTCATTTGGAGTTTTCGGAGTCAACATCTCCTCTGAGCACGACCACAGGAAGACCGACAACGACAAAGCGGACATGATTTTGAGCAACTTCATTTTCGTTTTCATTTGGATTTTGGTTTGTTAGTTAATTTGTTATTTGGAAAAATCTTTACATCAGATGGCCCTAACATTTTATACTCCAGCGACAACGGGACGCAGATAAGATCTAAAGCTTCCTTTAAGTTGTATTTGGTGAAGTATCCCGTATAATGCCGGGCCGACGGATTTTCGATCTCTATTTGAATGCTGATGTCATATTGAAGCGACAGCGTTTTAAGAACGTCAGGTAGTGATGTATTCTCAAAGTAGAATTCACCCTTCTTCCACGAAATTTTTTCTTCTCTTATTTTGGAAGGTTTATCAAACTGAGCATCATGTAGCACAGTAAATTGACCGGCAAAAAGGATTACGTTTGAGTCATTTCTATTATTGCTGATCCTCACTTTACCTTCTGTACATGCAACTTCATAGTTATCAGCAGTCGCCAGTAAATTGAATTGCGTTCCCAATACTTCCACCCTACCGCTGTTGGATTCTGCAATGAATCGATTTCCTTTGCTGACCGTAAAAAAGCCTTCACCATTGAACGTAACGTTCCTGGCAAGCCGAAACATCAACGTGTTGTATTGAAGCGACGATGCAGCATTTAGCATCACCGTTGAGTGGTCTGGAAGTGTGACAAGGTTATGTTCACCCCGCCTGGTGAACACTTCGACATCATATTGATGATAGACGAAATACGCCGCCAGTGCAACCAGCGAAAGCGAAGCAGCAATTCTTAGTAACAGCGTAAGATCAAGCGTGATTGCCTGGCCGGCCGCCGCAATTCCATTCAACCGCCTTTCGAGGGTGTGCCACGCGCCAGCCTTAGAAATTTTTCCAGGAACCGCCCATTTGAATGAAACGTCAAGGATCCTTTGCTTCAAGGGGCCGTTTTCACTTTCTCCGATTTGTTCCTGATTAACCATATTGGCTGTTCAGGGGGTAATACAAGGTCGGGTGGTTTTACCCTACCTCCGTTGAAGAAATAATTTTGAAGAGTTGAAAAAACGCGAAAACGACTGCGTTAGCAGGGTTGCTGCACGGAGTATTAAAAGCCGACAATCAGGAAAAACGTTGGAGTGAATCCGATCAATTGTAAATCGCGATACTCCGGAAGCGGTTGGTCTGGTGTCTGCAGTGTACGCTCAAGGAATGGAATACTCAGCTTCCTGGTCTTTACGTTTTCATGGTCGTATACGTTAAAAATTGACAGGCCGATCTGGCCAAAAGCTTTGCCAATCAGGAAATTGTACGACGCTGAAACGTCGAGTCTGTGATACGCGGGCAGGCGGCTATAATTCTTCTGATCTTTTGTCACCACGAAATCTTCAACGTTGCCATTTGAATCCGTGAAATATGTTATGTGGTACTCGGGAAACGGTTTCCCCGATCCATATACCCACGTGCACGACAGATCCCAGCGGCCAAGGCGAAGCATATTTACCAACTTGATTTCATGTGGTTGATCCTGCAGCGACGGATAAAAAGTGCCGTTGTCAATGGATGGAAAGGAATGAAGAGATTTACTCCATGAATACGAAATCCATCCTTTGAAAATTCCAACTTCCT
>DASVBA010000449.1:0-2267 GCA_036376095.1 Chryseolinea sp. | reverse complement strand
GATACACGTAATCCCATAAGGTGACCATGAATCAACGGCAACAGAAACGTTATTTACCCCGACATGCCCTTGTTCTGACGGGAACAGACCGTAAATAATCATTCTGCTGGTGTATTCATCGACTTCTACATATTCAATGGTTGGGCGAAGGAGGACTTCGCGTTCCACGGTTGTTTTGTACTTTAGCTCGGCCCCGTTTGGGGATACTCCGAGTCCTTCGCTTCGCATATCAGCGAACACCTGATCGAGATCAAATGGTCGCTGAAAGGGATCTTCTTGAGAAATAATGCCACCCGTCGCACCCGCGTTCGCGCCAAGCAGCCTGTCGAAGACAAACTGAGCGGTCTGCTTGTAGGTGGTTGGTGATTCAGTCCATCCTACAAAAGTTGCTTTCTGGTTCGTTGCTTTCGCAATCATTCTCTCACGGAATGTTACGTTGCCAGGTATGCTTTCATTGAAACCATTGCAGGCATCTAAATAGATAAAGCAGTTTTCTCCGAAGCTCATGTACTCCCGCACAAATAATGATGTGATAGCATAATGAGGCTCGCTTGCTTCGGTGTGGTGAGTGGCAAACGTGTAACACAGTCTCTCCTCGTCAAGGTCTGTTTTGTAAGTCACCTCGGTTCCGGCAGTGACAAGTTCCGTCGTCCAGAGTGCCATAATTGGACGCGGGCCCTTTTTTGTGTGGAGCTGCCCCGCACCTCCATGAGTATGGATGTAAAAGACCGCATCGTCAGAAACCGCTTTTAGATTAGCGATAGTTGCCTCCTTCTCGACCACTACATAGCCGTGCTTGTTTGTGTTTGGCGAGTCAAAAATGCCTTTTATTGCATCTCTATTATTGGGATCAAAATACCTCCCCATACCATTGAACAGACTTACCTTTTTTGATTTTGGAAGATCCTCTACGCGACCCTGCGGACTTGTATTAGCTGGCGGTTTCAATGTTCGCCCTGATGACATCCTTCCGCCAGTTGGTTCATCCAATGGAGTGTGAACAAAGAGAACAACCCGGCCATCCTGAAAAACCGCATATAAATCTTCGCCTGCAAATCCATAGGAATAGAACGCCGGTTGTGTTGCCAACCATGCAAGGAAGTTTATGCGGTCTTCTAGACCTTCAAGATTATTGAGCTCAGCAGATTTTTTCTTGCACGCCTCAAAGACCTCCATCCGTTCTTCGACAGTGATTATCGTGTCTCCTGCACTGATTGGTGGAGTTATTTCCTCTGGTCCTGAACATGCCGTCAGAATAGCTATGATCGACGCCAGCACCAAAGAGCATGAGATGATCTTTTTCATGATGACTCGAATTAGATAGGAAAAACCTCTACTTTGAGGCTCTGATTCTTAAGAAAATTTACGGTTTATCGGGATGAAAAGAAATCACCGTAAAAGGTGATTTATCTTGGAAATTCTCCCCCATGCCTTCCTCAGCCATGAGTGAATTTTGAATGTGTTCATGGTGTAATATTTACTGCAAACATGCATTTACATTACTATTACTTTTTTTCCACTTTTGGGTAAATGTTGACCATCCATCCAAAAGGCCTCTTGCCCTGTTTACTGCTAGTGCTTGCAGTCACGATACCAGCTCTCGCGCAAGTCGCCGGCAATAATTCGGACCTGGAATTATATAAGAGCTTCTTTGAACAGAGCAAGAGCCATTCCATTGAAAGACAGCTAGGCCAGGCATCGACCAGACTGGATGAAGCCATTAAAATCAATGATCCGGTCTCTAAAGCAAGAGCACTAAAAGAATTAGGCCTCATCCATCTTACCCGTACTTACGACTACGGCCAGGCAATGGAACGCTTGATCGATGCGCTTAGAATTGAAGACTCGGTTAGCTTACGCAGTCAACAGGTTATCACATATCTCGCCATAGCAAAAGTTTATGCAGAGGTGGACGACAATGCTAAAAGCGAGGAGTTTCTTAGTCAGGCGTTAGAGTTGAACAAGAAGTTGAATGATCCGGCTGTCCTTGTTTTGATCCTTAACGAGATGGGGAAAGTGAAAGCATTGAGTGGAAAGATCGACTCAGCGTTTGCTGATTACCAACAGGTGTTGGCATTGAAAGACAAGCTCCAGAAACCAGATGTTGAAGCGGAAGCCCTCTTTAATCTCGGGCATCTTTATACGCTTCAGGGAAAGTATAATGAAGCGCTGGATCATCATAAGCAGGCGCTGTCGATCAGACGTTCTCTTGATGATAAAAAGAATGAAGCTCTTTCGTTAAATGATATCGGCGAGCTGTATAAGCT
>DASVBA010000448.1:0-10708 GCA_036376095.1 Chryseolinea sp. | reverse complement strand
AATACACTAATTAGGATGCAAAAGTACTAAAAATTAGCAGGCATGGAATTTGGCCTTTGAGGCGTTAAATTATCTTTACGGCGCTAATTAGAATGAAGAAAACCGGCCGTCTCACATTTATCCTCATTATTGCAGTTTCCTGCCTGAATGAGCCGGATTGTTATCAGCTCAACAACGACACCGTAGTAATCGATTTCAAGATAATAGGCGGGGGCGGTGACGTCGTACAGCTCATAGGCGTACAATCACCGGAATCTGACGTTATTTTTTACGGCGATACAACAGTCTCCAGCATCCCATTGCCGCTGAATCCCAAGATGGAAGAAACTATTTATACGTTTCAGGGGGCCGACGGCGGTAACACGTTGCAATTCGGATACAAACGGCAGGTACAGTTTGTATCGGAGGAGTGTGGAGAACGCTACTATTTTCAGGATCTTAATGTATTGGAACACGATTTTGATTCCGTCCGAATAGTGAATTCAATTCCTGCACCGACACCGTTGCCTTCAGGAGCGAAAAACATCGAAATATACCGGTGCGCAACAACAAATCTCATGCGTGTTAATTTCAAGACGGAAACCATTGTCGAGGAAATAACAAGCGATTTTGGCGGGATCATTCTTCCCTCGCCGGGTACAACATTAAAGGACTTTCTACTTCCGTTGAATCCAAACGTCGATTCTACTACTTACCAGTTCGACCTTGGCGATGATTTAAAGATCTTACGAGTGCGGTATTCACATGCCCTGAAAACAATTGCTGATATCTGCGGGGAGCAGACATTTTTGTTTGACCTACAAGTAAGTGAGGTGACCGATCTGGGGACATCTGTGGAGATTTTGAAAGACAGTATACAAGACCTACCTGTAATAAATCTTGATATCACGCCTTAGCATATCGATCCTCCTGTTCGTTTCATTCGCGACGTCTGCTCAGAAGCAGGACACGGTGAAACAGAAGCATGATTTCAGGCCAACAGGGTTACGGTTCGGAACGGACGTGCTAGCGATAATTAAATCGGCGACGGACAAGACTTTCGAAGGTTGGGAAATAAATGGTGATGTCGATTTTTATCGATATTACTTCTCGGCAGACTATGGTTACTGGGCAAGAAATTATACGGCCTATGATGCAAATTACTCCAACGATGGTACTTACTGGCGTGTGGGTGCAGATGTAAATTTTCTTACAAAAGATCCAGACAAGAACATGTTCTTTATTGGGTTGCGATACGCTTCTTCGGTTTTCTCGGAAGAAATGGTAATACAAAAGATCGATCCGGTTTGGGGTGACATCAGCACGACTCTGACCAACAGTAATATACATGCACATTGGTTCGAAGTGACAACCGGCCTCAAAGTCAAAATGCTAAAGATGATCTGGCTGGGGTATACGGTCCGTTTGAAGTTCGCATTAGATACCGATACTACAGCTAACATGATGCCCAGCGATGTTCCAGGATACGGACGCGCCGATACGGACTCCTATTGGGGGTTTAACTATCACATCTTTATAAGGATCCCCGTAAGGAAGAAGGATTCAATTCCGCTTGAAAAGTGAGTCGACAAATTCGGTCTTATTAAAGATCTGGAGATCGTCGATCTTTTCTCCGATACCGATGTACTTGACGGGAATCTTGAATTCGTCAGATATTCCAATAACAACTCCGCCTTTTGCGGTGCCGTCAAGTTTAGTGATTGCAAGGGCAGTCACGTCAGTTGCTTTCGTAAATTCTTGGGCCTGAATTATCGCATTCTGTCCGGTGCTTCCGTCGAGGACCAATAATACTTCGTGAGGTGCATCGGGAATTACTTTTTGCATCACGCGTTTTATCTTGGTAAGCTCAGCCATCAAGTTCACCTTGGTGTGCAGACGACCGGCAGTGTCGATGATAATGACGTCTGCATTGGTATCGACACCTTCCGTTACCGCGTCAAAAGCCACGGCAGAAGGATCGGTATTCATTCCTTTTGCGATAACGGGTACACCCACTCTCTGGCCCCAAAGTTTAAGTTGATCCACAGCTGCTGCCCGAAAGGTATCGGCAGCCCCGAGCAAGACGTTCTTACCCCTCTTTTTGAATTGCGCCGATAGTTTTCCAATCGTGGTCGTCTTCCCCACACCGTTTACGCCAACTACCATTATAACATAGGGTTTGATGTTTGGCGGCGTTTCAAACTCACCGGTCACGTCAATGTTGTTCTCCGACAGCAATGCAGCAACCTCTTCTTTCAGGATCCTGTTCAGTTCAGAAGTGCCGAGGTATTTGTCACGGGCAACGCGTTGTTGAATTCGTTCAATGATCTTTAACGTGGTACTCACACCCACATCAGAAGAAACCAATATGTCTTCAAGATTGTCGAGGACTTCATCGTCGACGGTGGATTTTCCGACGATAGCTTTTCCCAGCTTCGAGAAAAAGCTTGTCTTGGTATTCTCCAAACCTTTGTCCAGAGACTGTTTCTTCTCCGGGGAAAATAAACTATCGAACATTGACATAATAGAGGGACTTAAACAAAAAAGTCCCTTTTCAGGGACTTTTCAAATTCTAATAACCAAAGAATTACTTTTTGGCAAGGGTTTCCTTTACCAGGTCAGCTGGTACGATCTCTTCTCTAAAGGTGTAAGCACCTGTTTTTTCTGATTTCACGGCGCGGATCACTTTCGCATAGCTCTTGCCGTCAGTTTTCTTAAGTGAAGCAACTACTTTCTTTGCCATGGTTTATTTGATTTCTTTGTGGAGCGTATATTTTTTCAAAATTGAATTGTATTTCTTCAATTCTAATCTTTCCGTAGTATTCTTACGGTTCTTTGTTGTGATATGACGGCTCATGCCTGGCATGCCGGTGGCCTTGTGCTCTGTGCACTCTAATATGACCTGGATCCTGTTACCTTTCTTTGCCATGATTCCTTAATTTATTAATTATAATACAAGATGGCCGTTAGCCTTTGCCTCTTTCATTACCGCGGTAATACCATACTTTGAAATGGTCTTCATCGCCTTCGTTGTTAATTTCAGTGTTACCCACTTGTTCTCTTCAGGAATGAAGAAACGCTTCTTTTGGAGGTTGGGCAAAAATCTTCTCTTCGTCTTATTGTTTGCGTGAGAAACGTTATTTCCAACCTGAGGTCTTTTTCCAGTAATTTGACAAACTCGTGCCATATCTGCTCTTTTTTGTTACCCCCTTAAAAAGGGACTGCAAATATCGCTAAAACACCCCCAATATTCCAACCCCTCACCCTAAATAATCCGGGTGCCGCGCTCAGAAAACCTTCAAAAGGACGAATTCCGGTTCCAGGCCCTTAAAATCGTCAATATTCAGGTCGGTGCCGCTCAATTCTTCGCGCGTGTGGGTCGTAGTAAGGCCGACGACTTTGCAACCTGCATGTTTTGCGGCTTGTACACCCGACAGTGAGTCTTCGAAAACCACGCATTGGGCAGGATCGAATCCCAGGGCCGCAGCCGATTTTAAGTAGATCTCGGGATCTGGCTTCCCTTTAGTTACAAAGGAATCATCGAGGATTACGGGAAAAAACCGTTCGATATGCGTTCGGGATATGGTAAAATCAACGTTTGCGCGTGGCGCTGAGGTCGCAATTGCTTTAGGGATTCCCATGGCTTCAAGCTTCTCCAAAAAGGAATGCAGGCCATTGAGCGGCCCGATGTCTGTATAAAGTTCGCGAAACAAGGCTTCCTTTTCTTCTGCATATGCCCTGATCGTTTTTTCATCCAGGTTTCCGAAGAGATTTAACAACCAATCGCGGTTGGTTCTGCCATAAATCTTTTCGCGCAGGTGTTCCTCCGAAAGATCGTAGCCATGCTTCTTGCAGAACTGTTTGAGCGCGATCTTATGAGTAGGATTGCTATCCACTAACACTCCGTCCATGTCAAAAATAAAAGCATGTTTCATCACGTATGTATAGAGATTGATTGAAAAGGCTTACAAAGAAAATCGGCGCAAATATATCACGATCATTGTTACTACAGCATAAAGGTCCGTTAGTAGATGACTATGCGCCGTGTATAAGATCGGTTGCTGATCAGGAATTTAAGAATATACACGCCGGCAGCGGTGTGAGGAAGTTGGTATACGATCTCTTCACTGGCCGGCAGGTAAGCTGGGACGGTGAGCTCTTGTCCGAGCGTTGAAAAAAGTTGAAGTGTCCCTGGCCGGTCGATCTTAATCGTCAATGTTGCGTCTTTCACAACTGGATTGGGGTATACTTCTATTGAAGGTGTCTCGGGAAGGGATTCACCTTCATCGTGACGTAGAACTAAGAGCCCTCCTAACACGCTGCCAACGACGAGTGCCGGCTTCGTCGTTCCAAAAATGTTTGACGCGACTGGCCAGATGTGACCACCAAGATTAACCGCCTCGTAGGTGGCCGACAAAGGATTAAATATTATTTCATCCGACGACCCTGTTGCATCAATTGCTTCACGGAAATCGCTCACCACTTTTAAAATACCGGATTGGTCTCCCAGGACAAGATCAGATTTTCCATTTCCGTCGAGATCAGCGGCATAACAGGCGATGTTCTGGCGCAGGACGGTTGTCCCTAAACCTAAATAGCTATCGTCGTCAAGAGCAAATGTCAACGCACCGTCCTGACTGTTGTTTCTCCAGTATTGAAGAGATCCCGCTTGCCGTCCGATCAAAAGATCCACAAACCCGTCCCTGTTGATGTCTGTAATCAAGACGTTTTCAGAAAAACCAATGGTTATGCCCATGTCCTGAAGTGGTTGACCCGTGAAGTCAAGTATACCGTTGCCTTTATTCAATACATAGTAAATTCTTGTTGCTCCCGAATAAAAGCTCGTTGCGGTAAAGGCCAGATCAATTTTGGCATCGCTATTTATATCGGCAAACTGCATCTTCATGTTATACAGGTAGTTTTGTGACAATTGCCACATATCACCGGTTATGAATGTGAATTCGGGTTGCGTTGGAGTGCCGGTATTTTCGTACAGGGTGACGGCTGCCATAACATTTTCCGACTGATTCTGACTTACAAACAGATCGAGATCGCCGTCAGCGTCATAGTCGTTAAAGGCAGGAACTGCGTTGAACCCAACTTCAATCATATGCTCTTGCAGAAAATTCGTTTTAACAAAATTGAAGTTAGGTGACGAAGTTGATCCGGTATTCTTATAAAACCAGTTGGACTGGCTAAGGCTGTTGTCGTAAAAGGTTTTGGCGAAGACATTGGGAACAGCAACGAGATCTTTCTTGCCGTCGAAATCGAGATCTTCATAAAAGGCAGCGGGAAAGATCGAAAAATCGACACGAACACCCGCTGGGAAACCGGAGACATTGTTCACTATTGGGCTAGACGTCGTTCCCTCATTTTTTAAAAGGTAAAGGCTTGAGCAGTCCGCTTCAGAGAAGAGTACATCCAGATCCGCATCGCCGTCCACGTCAATCGTGAGAAGACTTTTTCCTCCCTGGTGTTTTGTTCTTCCACCTGTAATGGGAGGACAATCTTCCCCGTTGAATGCAAAGTCGCCGCATTCACACTCTGTAAACCCTCCCCACCTTTGGGTGATCCGTTCGAAGTCCAGCGAATCGCAGCTGCCATACCGCTCTATGCTCCAGTTCTTGTGATACTCAACCGATCCATTTCCGACAAAGCGAACGTTGAATATATCGAGATCGCCATCGCCGTCAGCATCGACTATGGATGGGAGGTCGTCAAATTGAAGTTGAAGGTTTACTTTAGCGGTGAATCCTTTCGTAAGGAGCACGGGACTAACTCCATCATCAAATCCTGTCCGAAACAGAAAATGTTCCCATGAGAGCTGTTCTCCCGGACCTGTTACATTAGTGTAAACTTTGATGCCCAGCGTGTTTCCGGTAAAGATGTCTTTTTTTCCGTCGCAGTTGAAGTCTCGAAGCAACAGCCAATTCGTTATATCAGATGGGAAATAGTTTTGATACTCAGGCGCATAATGGTATTGTTCATCCTCAACCAGGAATGTGATCACCTTATCCGCAGTCCGGTCGAAGATCACCAGGTCATCTTGTCCGTCTCCATTCAAATCCATGAAATTGTAATGTGCAGCGTTCAGTCCTCCTGCCCAGGGCATGAGAAGTTCTTCTCCGAGCAAATTCTTGACAGGGATATTCTGGTCAATGACATAGCTAAACTGGGCAAGCAGGTCCAGCGGAATAAAAAGGAACAAAAACAGTAAAGGTCTTAACATCAAAAAATATTTCTTTTCTATTAACGTCCGCCCATAGTCACCTGTTATCTTGCCTGCAAGATACTTTTCCCACTTTACAATCCCTATTGTTATCGGACGGACGGCAACGGGACAAGCAGACATGATCCATGGAAATTGAACAGTTATATAAATATTATCTGGAGTCCAGAAGCGTATCCACCGATACTCGTAAGATTCTTCCGGGTTCGGTCTTCTTTGCGTTAAAGGGAGACCGATTTAATGCAAACGAATTTGCCGCGCAGGCATTGGAGAAAGGGGCAAGCTACGCAGTGATCGATGAAGAGCGTTATGCAATAAGCAGTAAGTATATCGTGGTGTCAAATGTCCTTGATACCCTGCAAAAGCTGGCAGCGTATCATCGTCAGCAATTGAGTATTCCGGTTATTGGACTTACCGGATCAAATGGCAAGACGACCAGCAAAGAACTTTTGAACGCTGTACTTTCCAGAAAGTACAAAACATACGCGACCCAGGGCAATCTGAATAACCATATCGGGGTACCCCTTACGTTGCTGGCTATCGACAACTCAATTGAGGTCGCTGTAGTGGAGATGGGCGCGAATCACCTTGGTGAAATTGCGTTGTTATGTTCAATTGCGAACCCCACACACGGTTTTATAACTAATATTGGCAAGGCCCACATCGGAACATTTGGCGGATTTGAAAACATCATCAGGGGAAAATCAGAATTGTATCAGCATCTGATATCGAAAAGCGGAGTCGCCTTTATCAACTCCCGCAGCGAGATCCTTTCAAACATGGCGAAGCGATTTAAGGATCCTGTTCTTTATCCTTCAAAGGACGACTATTATCATTGCGAACTGGTGGACGCCGATCCATTTTTAAGAGTTAAAGCTGAAAACGGAGATATCATTGAAACAAATCTTATCGGAGCATACAACTTTGAAAACATAGCCGCGGCGTTATGCATAGGGAAGTATTTTAAGGTGGATGCTGTGCTTGCTAACCGAGCGATTGGAGAATACCGACCGAGCAACATGAGATCGCAGCTGGTGAAAAAGGACGGCAATACCATCATTCTCGATGCGTATAATGCCAATCCAAGCTCCATGAAAGTTGCCATCGAAAATGTTGCAGCAATTAAGGGAAACCGCAAGACATTAATTCTGGGTGATATGTTCGAGCTGGAGGACGAAGCCGAAGCTGAACACCGTGGAATTGGCAAATTGCTAGGCAGCTATCAATTCGAAAATGTATTGCTCTGCGGACGCCTTATGAAGTTTGCCAAGGAAGAGTATTCACCGGCACTTCTGTTTGAGACGAAGGACGAACTCATAGCGGAATTGAAGAACAATCCCATTAAAGATTCGATTATCCTCGTCAAGGCATCGAGGGGTATTGGATTAGAGACGGTAGTGGAGTTTTTATGATACATTAAGGATAACATCAAACAAAGAAGCGACGTATGAACTTTGAAAAGGCGCTAAAATTTTTGAAGGATCTCAGTAAGAACAATAACCGCGAATGGTTCGAAAAGAATAAATCAAGATTTACGGAATGCAAGGACGAGTTTGAAGGATTCGTTTCAGTTTTACTGGACGACATGATCCAATTCGACAGCTCACTGGCAGGTCTGAACCCAAAAAAGTTGATCTTTAGAATCTACCGCGACGTTCGATTCAGCAAAGACAAGACTCCATATAAGAAGAATTTCAGCGCAGGTTTTTCAGCCGAAGGTAAGGGAATGGGTACTCCTGGTTACTACTTTCATATTCAACCAAACGGCGAAAGTTTTGTGGCAGCCGGGTTGTTTCAGCCTGTTCCTGAAAATCTCGCCAAGATCAGACAAGAGATTGACTACAACGGCGACCAACTGAAAAAGATCTTCAATGAAAAAAAGTTTAAGGCGAACTACAAGAAATTCTGGGATGAAGACAAATTAAAGACAGCCCCAAAGGGATATGACAAAGACCATTCCTATGTGGAATGGCTCAAATTAAAAAGTTTCATCGTTATCCATTCATTCAAGGACGCTGAAGTTACTTCCAGGAATTTTCGAAAAAATGTGGTGCAGGTGTTGAAATCATCAAAGCCTTTGAACGATTTCCTGAAAGAGGCGATATCTTAACCAGGCCTGCTAGAAAAGTTATACCATCTTTAACAACAGACTCTAACTAAGGTTGGTTGTCGTCCCAGTCGAAGTATTCATCTTCTTCCAGCTCCAACTCTTTTTTCTGTTTGGTGCCTTTGTTCTTGAAGACTTCTCTCAACTCTTGTACTTCCTTCTTAAGATCGCCTGCGATTTTTTTCTTCACCGCTTCAGTGTCATAGCTGACGCGGTAGTCATCCGTTGTGCCGGTTATCTTTAACAGGAGTTTGCTCTGACCTGAACCATCTTCCTCCAGTGCTTCTTTTGCTTCAGTAAGGTTAACATTCTTGTTATTCCGCAGAGGGGCAATTATATGGTAGTCGATGCGCTGATCGAACGTATGTGTTCCGCTTACCTTTAAGCTGGTCACGTTCGTTCGAACTTCCATTTGTGGAATGTAGATGACCTTATTTTCAATGTGTATGTCATTCTTCAGATCGGAAAAACGCAGTCTGCTTAATCCCTCGTCATTCAGATAACGGTTAAGCTTTTTCATGGGCTCGAAATTATTCAGCTCGCCATTCTTTATTGTCGCACTAATGTCGCCCACAAGAGTTTCCTGGAATAACTTAAGGTTGGGATTCAGCACCATCTCAAGATTTACATCGGCTGATGTTTGTCCCCTGAGATGTTTATCCTGTATAAAATCCTGGTTGAAATTCTCGAAGACGTAAAAGATGCTATCAACGTAAATTCCGTTCAACTTGAAGGCGCTGACGACGTCAATGGCCTTTTTGTTTTTTGCGTCGACAATACCGGAGAACGTCATGTCTCCCCCCATAGCATCGAAGGTAATGTTGCGCGATACGGCCATTTCATTTTTTACCAGAAGATCTCCTTTAAGATTGTTTGCATGAAACCGTTTATAGCGAAGTTCCCTTACGTCGCAGTTGAAGTTGAGATTTATGTTACGGGAGATGCTAAACTCGTAGTGCTGGTCTTTTCCTGCTGCCGGCGTTCCAAATCCGATAGCGAATAATTGGTTTACATCGAGATAATTGGACTTCAGGTCAGTTTCAATTCCGATTGGCTGATTTTCAAACAAAAGGAAAGTGATAATATTCTTGAAAAAACCATTGAAGGTAAAGTCACTGTTTCCAAGTTTACCAGAAACGTTGCTTAACGCGAGGTCGTTGTTACTGAACTGGAGGTTTCCTTTCAGGTCTTGTAAAGGGATCTTATCGGGACCATAGTCAAATGCTATGTTTTGAAGGTCGACGGTTCCCTGCGTTGACGCCTTTTGTGCGGTTGTTCTCTTTTTTAATAGCTCGATCCTACCCTTGAAAGAAACGTCGGCAAGCAAGGCACCCGATACATTTGAAATATTCTCGACGGGATAAAATCCCAGTAACGCGCCGGCATCAACCCGTCCCTTGAAATCACAGATCACATCCGGGTTGGTGAAGTCCCTGATGATGAGGTTAGCCGCGAACGGTTCGCTGTTCAGGGTTCCATTTATGTTCTTTAAGACCAGCACTCCCGCTGATCCATCCATCATTTCACTTGATGCAAAGGATCCTGTGAGGCTCGCTCGTTCAATACGCGACTTGTATTCAGGATGAAAGACCGTAATGTTATTGAAGCCGAATTCGATCGACAACGACGGGCTGCGTTTTGAGCTTATTTCCCCTTTTAGCTTCGAGTTGAAATACACATCTCCTTTGCTCTGATATTTTTCAAAATTCTTACGGATAGACTCGGGGAGAAATGACAATAGGGTCTGTATATCGGTTTCTTTCCCGGCTGTTGTGATGTCGACTAGATTTTTTTCCTTCCATTTATATTCACCACTTACAGTAAAGGCAGCTCCATTTAGATTTAATAACGACGGATTAATCGTAAGCAATTTGTTTATATCATCGTAAATGAGCTCACTCTCTATCTGGAATGATTTGCCCGCCAGAAACGACTTGTTGTTCACGTTTATCTTTTCCGTTGTGAGTTCTCCGGAAGCTTCAATGTGGTAGATGTCTTTTATGGTCCGGATGGATGCGAGCAGGTTACTGCTCTTATAGGTATGTTGTTGCTCAGCTTGCTGATCATTGTAGTTGACCGTAGTGTTTTGCAACGAAACCTTGTGTAGTTCGAAGCTTACAGATCCTCCACCCTTTGTTGTTCCGTCGTCTTTTGCGATCGTATAGTTGTTTTGTCCTTGGGAATCGATCTTCAAATATGTTTCACTATCCCTGATTCTGAGGCCCTGGACGATATACTGTTCACGCCAGACATCGATAAGGCTGAGTTGGAATGAAATTTCACCCGCGGTTAACAACGGGTATTGACCAGAATGGCTGTCTTCGACATACACATCCTTCATTACGATAGAAATTTTGGGGAAACTCGTCCAGAGAGATACCTCCATCTTTCCG